>CAZZAZ010000110.1:0-6162 GCA_964652355.1 uncultured Sulfurimonas sp.
TCTCAACAGCATCTTTAAGTGCTGCATCAAACTCCTCTTTTGTATGAACTCTATACCCTATTCCACCAAAAGCTTCTGCAAGTTTTACAAAATCTGGTTGAGTAGATAGATCAGTTTCAGAGTGACGTTTATCATAAAATAAAGTTTGCCATTGACGAACCATACCAAGGAAGTTATTGTTTAAAATAATATTGATAACTGGTAGTTTTTTTTCAACCGCAGTCATCAGTTCTTGACAATTCATTAAAATTGAACCATCCCCGGTAAAGTTAATAGAAGTTTTCTCAGGTGCAGCAGCTTTAACACCCATTGCAGCTGGAAAACCAAAGCCCATAGTTCCAAGTCCGCCAGAGCTGATAAACTGACGAGGTCTGCTAAATGGATAAAATTGACCAGACCACATCTGATGTTGCCCAACATCTGTTGATATGTTAGCATCATCTCCTAAAAGTTGACCTACGCGTTCAACTACCCATTGAGGTTTGATTCTATCGGTATCTTCATGATATGTTAATGGATGAAGTTCATCAAAATTATTTACAGTATCGCGCCAAGCTTTATACTTCTCAGACTTAACTCGTCCAACTAACTCTAACATCTCATTAACAACATTTTTTACATCACCAACTATTGGATAATCAGCATTTACCAATTTTGAGATAGATGCAGGGTCAATATCTACATGAATAACACCAGCATTTTTAGCAAATTCACTTAGTTTACCAGTTACACGGTCATCAAATCTTGCGCCTAAAGCAATAACCATATCTGTTTCACTCATAGCCATATTTGAAGCATAACTTCCGTGCATACCAAGCATACCAACAAGCAGTCCATCATCATGTGATAATGTACCTCTAGCCATAAAAGTCTCAACAGCAGGAATACCAGTTTTATGAACTAAATCTCTAACTTCATAAGCTGCATTTGCATTTATGATACCACCACCAAGATAAAATAATGGTCTTTTTGAGTTAGCTATTGCTTCCATCGCTTTTTTAATTTGGCGAGGGTTACCTTTTGTATGAGGTTTATACGTTTCTAAAGATACATCAATAGAGTAATCAAATTCAGCGATTTGTGCCGTTACATCTTTTGGAATATCAACATGAACAGGACCTGGACGACCAGTAGCAGCTATATGAAAAGCTTCTTTCAGTATACGAGGCAAATCTGCTGCATCAGTTACTAGGTAGTTATGCTTAGTACATGAACGACTTATTCCAACTGCGTCAATCTCTTGAAATGCATCAGTACCAATAAGACTCATAGGAACTTGACCAGAGATGACAACGAGAGGAATAGAATCCATATAAGCATCAGCTAATCCAGTTACTGCATTAGTAAAACCAGGACCTGATGTAATCATTGCAACACCAACTTTACCGCTAGCTTTTGAATAACCCTCGGCTGCGTGTATTGCTGCTTGTTCGTGTCTTGTCAAAATATGTTGAAATCCATCTTGTTTATAAATCTCATCATAGACATTCATTATAGCTCCGCCGGGGTAACCAAAAACTGTCGTTACTTCCTCGGCAATTAAGGCTTCTATAACCATTTGTGCGCCACTAATTTGCATGAATTGTCTCCTATATTTAAAAATTCGCTAATTATATTTAAAAGTTTATATATTTGAGGTTAAAAAAGAAGATATAGTTTTTTAATCTAATATTGATTTAACTATCATAGATGGTCTCCACATCTCTAAAGAACCTAATATTTGCTGCTCAAGGTCTAATTTTGTATCTGGGTAATATTTTTTAAATATATCGAAAAAACCAATAATGTTTTCTTGTAATCCAAAGTAAGAAAGATGATTTCTAATACCTTTTTCAATTATTTCTTTATCTTTTTTTTGTTTTATTGCAATTTCAAGTTGTGTAATATAACACCAAGAGTAAATGATTGCTAATGACCTATATTTTGAGGATATTTTTTTATATTTATCTAAAACACCATCTATACCAGAAACTTTACCTTTTGCTGCATAAGCATTTGCAATATCTACATCATTTTCCCATGCCTCAATTAATTTTATACCTTCTGGTGTCTCTTCTAAAATTTCTGATTCTGATAAAATATTATATGCATCATGTATATTCTTTTCTTCTAAGGCTTGAAAAAACTTTTCTCTATATTCAATCTCCTGTGTAAGCTCATAAGCTTCTTTAGAATAATCTTGGAAATCATATAAAATTTTTAACAATCTTAAGGCTGAGTGAGTATCTCCTGTAGTTATAAGTTCATGCGCTTTAATATAAATCTTATCAGCATAATTCATTATGCTATTATATTCTGCACTCTCCTCTAAAAATGGATATTTATCTAAAAGATTAAACGCCATTTTGAAATCTTTTTTAGCAATAAAAGATCTAAATACTTTATAAACTTTAATATTTGTTAACAATTCATTAATAAGCTTTGACTTTTCAACAATACCTCTATATGGAGCTAAAATCTCTTTTGCTTTATCTGCCGAAGAAGCATCTAACAGGTATTTTTGAGCCAGTTTAAATGCTTTTTTCCATCTAGCTTCAACTGCTTCATAAAGTTCTGAATCCTTATATGCAGGGTACTTTGAAGCTAAAGAATATGCTAAAGCTAGTTTATTTTGTTTTACTAAAATAACAAATTTATCAAACTCTAAATACTCTTTCATAAGTTTTTGTATATGTTGATTTTTAATTGGTATATCTTTAAAAGTATCAAATATAGCAAGGGCTTTATCTCGTTGAGAGTTACCAAGTAACTCTTTTGCTTTTGCTACTGTTTTTTTCCATAAATCTTCAACAATTTGATGTGGTTTAGTATAATTAAGTAACAAGTTTTTTTCTGAATACTCTTGCATTTGTGCATATTTTTTTTCTTTTAAGAGCTCAACTAACTCTTTTTCACCATCATATATATCATATACTTGTAAATCTCCATTTTTTGTTCCAACAATTAGATGCTGATTATTGGCTTCAAAACTAAGTGTTGTAATAGTATCTTTTAATTTAATATATTTACCATCTACTAATTCATAAGTATTAAGATCATAAACAAGTACATAACCTAACTTTGTTCCAAGAAATAAAAATTTATTATCAATGCTGTTAACAACTGAAGTAACATCATCATGAATTCCCTGCATCCTAGATATGACTTTACCAGTTTGAATATTCCATATAATTGCAGAAGAATTTTTATCTACACTAAAAAGTCTAAAATTATTTAAAAATTGTAACTTCATAACTGGGGCAGAATGTGCTTTTAATCTAAATTTTGGCGTCATCATAGCTAAGTTAAATACAGATATTTTTTTATCGTAAGAAGCAGTAGCTACCCATTGGCCACTCGGATTAAAAGCTATATCATTTATTGTATCTATATGATTTGGTAAAGTAAAAACAAGTTTTCCACTTTTTATATCTACACCATATGTTCTACCATCATCACCACCTGCGAACATAAACCTTTCTTTTGGATCAATAGCAACACAAGAAACTTCTCCACTATGCCTATCAACTTTTGCTATTGCTTTTTTAGTTTTTGTGTTATAGAGTCTAGCTTCCTTTGCATCAGAAGTAGTAGATATAAAGTATTTTGCATCATTTGAGAAATAAACCATACTTGAACTATATCGCTCATGGTGTATATTAGCTTTAAACCCATTTAGAACACTTAAATCTTCAAGTTTTAAAAAACGCACAGAAGTGTCTTGATCTACTACCAATAGACTTGAATCATCTAATATTTTTGTATATATAATTGCTTTATTAAAATTAATACTCTGAATAGCTTCCATTAGTTTCTTAAATAACCCTCTGTTTTTAATATTTCTCTAATTTGCATTTGATGCTCTTTACTTTTTGTCTCCATATGTACAGTAACATTTGCATCACCATAATCTAAAGATATAGAAGTTCTATCATATGCGATATGCACAATGTTTGCATTTAAATCTTGAAGAATCTCTGTAAAACGCATAAGTGAACCAGGCTTATCTACCAAGGTAACCGTTAGCTTCATTTTTCTACCAGACTTTAAAAGACCTTTTTCAATAATTACAGAAAGAAGCGTAACATCCATATTCCCACCACTTAGCACTACTACAATTTTTTTATCTTTTAAAAATTCAAGTTTTTTATGTAAAAGTGCTGCAACTCCGACAGCTCCAGCACCTTCAACTACTAACTTTTGCTTCTCTAATAAAAATAAAATTGCACTAGCTATCTCTTCATCATCTACACTTATAAACTTATCAACACTACCAAGCATATACTCAAGTGTTATTTTAGATGTATCACGAACAGCTATACCATCAGCAATAGTTCTAACACTAACAGAGTCAACTGCACGTTTTAAATCATAAGAATTTTTAAGTGCTGGTGCACCACTAGCACCAACTCCAATAACTTGTATTTTTGGATTTATACTTTTTAACGCAGCTGCCATTCCAGAGATAAGTCCACCACCACCAACAGGTATCACAACAGCATCTATATCACTAGCATTATCTAAGATATCAAGAGCTAAAGTTCCCTGACCTGCAATAACTTCGTCATCTTCAAATGGATGAACAAAGGTTAAAGAGTTTGCTTTACCATAAGACAGAGCATGAGCGTAAGCTTCATCATAATTTAAACCATGAAGTATAACTTCGGCACCATAATGCTTAACACCATTTACTTTTGTTAGTGGTGTTGATTCTGGCATAATTATAACAGCACGTATACCAAATTTTGAAGCTGAAAGAGCAACTCCCTGAGCATGATTACCAGCACTTGCTGCTACAACACCACATGCTCGTTGTTTATCTGAAAGAGATGCTATCTTATTGTATGCTCCACGAATTTTAAATGCACCAGTTATTTGAAGGTTTTCTTTTTTTAAGTAAACCTCACTTGAAGATAATTCACTTAGGTATGGAGCATAAGAAAATGGTGTAT
The DNA here is from genome assembly GCA_964652355.1 of uncultured Sulfurimonas sp. GTDB lineage: Bacteria > Campylobacterota > Campylobacteria > Campylobacterales > Sulfurimonadaceae > Sulfurimonas. The sequence continues at coordinate 4,932 of CAZZAZ010000110.1, forward strand.
CAACTACTATATTTTTTATACGTTCTCGTGCTTCATATATTTTTTTTATATCTAACAAATTTATCCTTAAAGTGCTTTATGTTCTACCATTGCACACATATTTTGCACAACCATCATTCCAGCATCTTTTGCTTTTTGAAGTGCTTTATTATTTACAATATCTTTTTGTGCCCAAAATACTTTTATATCACCACGCTTAATACAAGCATCAGCAATAGCATCCAAAGCATCTGGCTTTCTAAATACATCCACCATATCGACAGAAAAAGGAATTTCCAAAAGAGAACGATAAACTTTTTCACCCAAAATTTCATCCTCTTTTGGATACACAGGTACTATTTTAAAACCTTGGGACTGTAAATACTTAGCTACCATATGACTAGCTTTTTCTTCATTTGGAGAAAGACCTAAAACAGCTATAGTTTTTGTTATATTAAAAATCTCTCGTATCTCTTGTTTGTTAGAATTAACAGTAGGAAATTCACACTCCATATTCGTCCTTTTTCATATTTTGTAAAATTGTCTAAAATCATCTCTTTGCCCCTATTTATTGGGATTTCAAGAGATTACTACGTTGTCATATATTATCTTTTCTAGTCCATTTCATTCATCTTGATTGGACTTTTCTGGGACTCAAACGATAAGGAATAAACTATGAAAACACTTTTAAAACGTATCCCTACAAACACTGTAAGGGTCTTTTATAAAGAGATTATATCGAAAAATGATAAAGTAGTCGATAAAGTCTTTTTAATCAGCACACGGCTGATTCATACAGAGGCACAATAATTGCTTAAAACAAGGTATGACAGACTTTAACCTAAGAAAAGAATTAGCAACTCTCAATGGATAGCAGTAGATGGTAAAGCAATAAAAGGAACGAAGCAAAAAGATGTCTGCTGAAGAATACAACAAAGGTATTCGAGCCCATTGGGCTGTAGAGAAGCCATGCACTATGTTAAAGATGTTACATTTGGAGAAGATGCTTCTTTAATCCGTACTAAAAATGCTCCCACTAACTTTTCAATTATTAGAAATATCACATTGAATGTTCTAAGAAGAGAAAAATATGATTATTTCCCTCAAGCAATTCGTATGATTGGTGGGAATATTAAACGGCTGTGTTACCTTTTAGAATGAATCATACGTGCGTTATCATCTAGTGAAATTGACTTTAATATGTAATTACATTATAATTACATAAAAGGAGTTAATTATGACTATGCTTACA
>CAZZAZ010000111.1:0-6133 GCA_964652355.1 uncultured Sulfurimonas sp.
GCATTATGCTTAGCAGCTTCAACTGAACGAACTACTTCTATGACTGATTCATTTTGAATTAGAGTAAAACCTTTTGATTCTAAAACTGAGATTAATATCCCAATAAGTTCTGTGTTATATATTGGAGCATTTGAGATTAGATTTACTGTTCCATTTATCTTGTGATTGATTAAAATATTTTTATTTGTAATTTTTGAAACTAATTTTATAAAATCATTAATCTCTAAATCTGAAAAATTTACATTTACCTTCTCTTTTGCATTTAAAGACAACACTAAAATAATTGTTAAAAGGATAACTTTAATCAATCTCATACACCAACTCCACTTCCTGATTATTTCTTAAAACTACGATCTCTATCGCATCTAGTTTACTGATATTTTTATATATATTCATAGCATCTCTGTAAGACTCTAGTCTAACATTATTTGCCTTAATAATAAGGTCACCTTGCTTAATTCCCAAGTTTGCAAATCTTGATCCTCTTTTAATTCTATTTACTTTAAAACCCTTAATTTTTTTACCATCTTTTACCTCTGATATAGATATATCTTTCCAAATTTGCTTTGGATTTTTTGAGTAATAAGTAATATCTTTTTTTGAAACTATATTTGGTATACCTGGGATAAGTTTTTTATTTGACCTTGATTTTTTAACTGGTTTAATATATTTCGATTTTTTCATTTTTTTCAGTGCAAGTATATAGTTTTTTGAATTTTTCACAAATACAGCACTATCCCTTGTTAATGATTTTAAAGTATACCCTTGAAAAACTTCACCAATCCCCACTATAGAAGTTTTTTTAACATTTGATTTCATGGCAACTATAATATAACCCTTATTTTTTGTACCATACAAACCCTTTAGAATCATATTTGTGATACTTACCTCAGAACTACTTGGTTTAGAATCAACTATTTTAGGTTTAACCTTATCTTGTTTTATCATATTTGAAAAGTTAATTCGTTTATAACTTTGTATAAAATTATTTTTTATTTGCAACTCTACTGATTCATTTGGTAAATACCACCAAAGACCTAGAGATATACTTTTAGTTATTACCAAAATAATCAGTAATTTTGAAATTATAGATAATACAGAGGAGCTAGATATTTTTTTCATATAAATAACCCCCTGTTTTTAATTTTTTAAACTTTCTAAGTGTATTTTTATATTTAGAGAGCATAAGTTTTGATGGTGTAAGTATCGCTCTAAACTTCATCTCAAGTAAATCAAACTTAGCATCTATTTCGCCAAACTCTCCATAAGATGTCGCTAAAATATTTGTAGGATCTATCACACTATAAACAATATTTACATTTTCAATTTTTAAAGGTACAAAACTACTTGCCATTGAAGATAGATAAATATCATTCACATTAATACTGTTATAAAAAGCAAATATTTTTATATTTATTTCAGCAATTTTTGCAGCATCTATTGATTTTAAAGACACAGTAGCATGCTTTATATCTAAGGCATAACCTGTATCTATACACTCTTCATTAGATATTATTAACTCATAATTTTGTAACTGTTTTTCTAAAAAGTAATACATAGATATTTTTGGTGCAAAATACATCAAAGATAAAATAAAAAAACTAACATAAGCAAAAAATCTACTAATTTTTACCATTTTATCTCCATAGACAAGCTAACTTTTGTATCACTTAATTTTTTAATTTTCATTGATGATATATTATATGAAGCATTTAAAACTTTCCCCATCAATTTATTTAATGCATTAAAGTCCATACTTTTAGAAGAAATTTTTACTCCAGAGCTACTAAACTTATTTACTAATGATGAAGCTTTTAGTATTGGATTATTTAATATCCTTTGTAGCTCTCTTTTTATTTTTACCTTACTTGAATATAAATTTTTTAAGTCCTTAAGTTCTGAAGTAAGTTTTTGAGTAGTTTTATAACTTTGTTTTGCTTCAAGCAATTCGGTTCTTTGTTCATCTAATTTAAAAATAGATAAAAATAAAAATACAACTAAAAGTAGCCCTAAATAGATTGGATTTATTTGATTCATAATGAAATTTCCAAACTTAGTATTTCATTTTTATAAACTTTTTTAATTTTTGTATTTTTACTAAGAAGTGATTTAAGACTTGATTCAATACTTATGGCATGACCTTTTTTAACGCCACTAAACTTAGCATTTAAAATTTTATTTTTAAACTCTAGTAAAGATAATCTTTCAGAACCTTGTAAACGAACTGATAAAATATGCGCAATATACTTTCTCAACTTAGTTTGTTTTTTATTAATAGCCTTATACTTTTTTAATAAGGCTTTATTTTGAAACATTGTAGATTTTAAACCATTTTTACTAAAAAGTAAGCTCTTTTGCTTCTCTACATATTCTGTTTTTTGCTTTGTGATAAAAAGTTCACCTATAACTAAAATCATTAAAACAACTATAATTGAAGCTATTTTATAAAGACTTTTAGGATCTATAATATGGCTAAATTGTTGGAGGGAGATAGTATGTTTTGATAAAACTATAGAATCCAAGTCAAGCTCACTAGACTCTTTTAACCACATAGATGGAACAACCACTACTATATCATCTTTTACATATACACTTTTAGATTCGTCTATCTTATACGAAGTCTCTAAAGAATCCATCTCACTTTGAGCAAAACGGATACTGGCTACATTTGATATAGGGATATTTTTTTGAGATAATAGTTCTATAATTTTTTTATCTTCATAAGCAAAAGCAAAATATTCTGTTTCTTCACCTACAGCATGTGGATTTTTATAGGCACTATAGTTATAATTTCCTGCAGTTAATGTATCTTCAAATATTGATGGTAATAACTTTTTAACTTCACGGACATATTTAACAAAAAGAGTTAGTTTTTTTACCCAGTATAGAGATGGTGAAAGTATAATGTTTACTTTTTCACTCTTCTCTAGAGCTGGCGTATCTACATCCAAAAATATTGTTTTATACTTTTTGCTAAATGTCATAACTAAAGTTTGTCCCTTTTTTATTCACTAAATCATATTCAAATCTGATTTTTGCAATTTTGTCATCTTGAATAACTTCTATTTTTATATCTAAATATGGTTCAAAAAAACTAGTTTTAAACCTATTTAATTTTTCTTTCTCATCATCTTGTAGACCTAAATCTTCTAGTTTTTCATAAGGAATAGCACCTTGAAGTATCTCTTGAGCACGCAACTTATCTATACCTAGGATCAGCTCCCATACTTCAGCAGTTGCATAATTTAAATCTATCTTCATATCTTTAGTATTTGAGTACAAAAATAAATTATTAAAATTTATATTTTTAAGAGAATTCTCATGATATGATGATTCATAAAAATCTTGTATCTCTCTAAAGTGTTCCTTAGATGCAAGTCTATCCCTATATAGTTCAGGTTTCTCATAAAATATATCACTATTATAAACTAAATCTTCTTTAATTCCACCCATTACATCTATCATTATATCAACTAATGCAAGATTTATATTATTATTACTTAAGTACTCTCGTAAAGATTGATTTATTGGCTCATTTATTGTTGAATTTGACTCTAAGATTAGATTTGGATTAAACTTAGATCTGGCACTATTTATCTCTAAAATTATTTGTGCACCAGAACTCTCAAAAGGTAAAAAAGATGTTTGAGATAAAAATGTGAATAAAGATATTGCTGACTTTTCTTCAACTATCATATCTAACTCTGGTGAATTTTGTAAAATTTTCAAGACATCTTCAATGGTTACATTTGCCTGAATCATAAACTTCTCTTTTTCTATCTCTTTGGAAGCTTTGTTTACCTGTTTTAATCCTATGCCAATGCTTGCTGTGATAGCAATAATAAAAAGAAGAGTTATAAGTAAAGCAATTGCATTTTTTTGCTTTAGTTGCATTTTACCCAACACTCATAGAAAAAATTGGAAGCAACATTGCAGCTACAATAAAACCAATACTTCCACCAACAAAAAGCATAAGGGCAGGTTCGAGTAGTGTTAAAAGTAAAGATATTTTATCTCGGTTTTCTTCAAAGTACAGTTCTGAAATATTTGATAAAACACTCTCAACTTGAGAGGTCTCTTCACCCAATGCAATAGACTGGATAAAAGCATGATCTATTTTTGTCTTTGAAGCATTTAACGCATTTGAGAGTAGTTTTCCCTCAACAACTTTTTTTGCAGCCTCACTAAAAAGTTCTTTCAATACTAAGTTATTTAAAATATTTGCACTCAGGTTTATAGTTTCTACAAAGGATAAACCTGAACGAGTTAAAAGTGAAGCTATATATGAAAACCTTGCAAGTTCACTCTTTAAAGCTATTTCACCAAAAAGAGGAAGTTTTAAAATCAATTTATGAATATAATAAGCAAATGCCCTGCTCTTGTTCATCATCACTACAAAACCTGTAACAAAAGCAAATATTACAGCCAAAATAGTTGTGAAATTATTTGAAAAAAAGTCCCCTAATGCAATTACCACTTGTGTTGGTTTTGGCAACTCTTGATCCATTGATTCAAATATACCAGTGATTTGAGGTACTACAAAAGCAAGCATAAAAGAGATCATTAAGAGTGAGATAACTATCATAAAACTTGGATAGGCAAAGGCACCTTTTATCTCTTTATTTATACGCTCTTGTTCTTTTAAAAATCTTGATAGCTCTAACAGCACTTCATCTAAGATACCACCACTCTCACTTACTTTAATAGACTGTTTAAAAAACTCTGGAAGTATTACTATTGTTTGTGTTTCAAGGGCTGTAAAGAAGTTCTTTCCCTCATCTAAATGTGTACTAACTGTAACTAAAAATAGTTTCATTTTTTTATTTTTTTCATAATGAGTTTGAACTATTTTTAAAGCAGAAACAATACTAACACCTGAACGAATATACATAGATAATTCACGTGATAAAGATGATAACTCTTTTGGAGGAATTTTGTACTTTGAAGAGAAACTAATATTTTCATAAAAAGCGGGAGAGTCTTCAGAGATTGATTGATAGATAATTTTTTTAGCTTTTAACTTTGCTTTTGCTTCCGATAATGAAGTAGCTTCAACCTTGTCTTTTACTTTTGAACCTGTTTCATCTATGCCGACATATTTAAAAATCATCTTATAACTTCTTGTATCTTATCCTCTTTCATATCTGAAACATCAGATAAAGAGCTATAAACTGTAGATTCATCTAAATAAGAGCTATAATCATAAACCTTATCTTTATACTCTATAAGCACTTGATCTCCAACCCCATTTCTACTAATTTCATAAGAAAAGCATACACTCTCTTCAATATTTTCTATATTAAAAAAAACTTTTGGTTCCGCTTCTAACATACCCTGAGTAAAATCATAACGATAAGTTCTAATACTAGAATCTATAAAACCATCAAATGAACCATCTTGTGAGACTTTTTGATTATCTACAAAAACATCACAAGACTTACAATCATCAAGGCATAAAAATCTAACATTTTCAAAATCATCAATTCCAACTTGTTTTGGAACAGATAAAAGATACCTCTTTAAGTTCACTAAACTAACCTCTGTGCCACCCTCTTTAATTGTCTGAAATTTTGTTATCGCTAGAGTATATACTACGCCTATTATCATTATAACAATCATCAACTCTATTAAAGAAAATGCACGACGAAAATTCAAAAGAACCTACTTACAATCACTCATTTTAATATCTGCACTCTCATCTTTACCACCCTCTTTTCTATCAGCTCCAAGAGAGATAAGTTCAATTGAGCCCTCATCATTAATATATACAAATTGATTACTCCAAGAGTCTTTTGGCATCTTTGAATCCTTGAAATAACCAGAACTTGAGTAGTTCGGATACTTTTCAGTATCTGGATTTTTAACCAGTGCTTCAAGTCCCTCTTCAGTTGATGGATATACACTATTGTTTATCTTAAACATATCAAGTGCACCGTTGTAAATACTCTTCATCTGAACACAAACTAGATTTCTCTTAGCCTCTTCACCCTTACCCGTTAAGCTTGGCATTACCATAGCTGCTAGTAAACCTAAAATTACGATTACTATCATTAATTCAATTAGAGAGAAACCACTTCTGAAAGATTTTTTCATAAATATATACCTTAGTTTAATTTTAATTATATATTATAGT
>CAZZAZ010000112.1:0-6130 GCA_964652355.1 uncultured Sulfurimonas sp.
TTGCAGGTAAAAAAGCTCGTATTAAAGAACTTAGAAGAAAATAATTCTTCTAAGCTTTACCCTTTCTTATCGTAACAAAACTGTTACAAAACTTCAATAAAATCCTATTTTAAATTTATAACAGTATAATCTCATTATGAAATATTTTGATGATTTAAAAACTATTGTTAATATTAACTCTTATACTAAAAATAAATCTGGCGTAGATAAGGTCGGAGAAATTTTTGATTTATGGTTAAAAGAGCTTGATTTTGAAATCCGTATATATGATCGAGAACTTATTGGAAATCATAGATATTACACATCATCAAATGAATCTGGAAAAAGATTATTGCTATTAGGTCATTTAGATACAGTTTTTCCTCCACAGAAATTTGAAAATTATTCAGATGATAAAGATTGGGTTTATGGACCTGGTGTTTGTGATATGAAGGGTGGAAATATTGTAGCACTTGAAGCACTTAGAAATTTAAAGTCAAACAATGTAGATATAAAAAATATAGATATTTTATTTGTAAGTGATGAAGAGACCGGAAGTGATGATTCAAAATTATTAACAGCGCAGCTTGCAAAAAAATATGATTATTGTTTTGTATACGAAGCTGCTGGTAAAAAACTTGAAGTTGTGACTGGAAGAAAAGGTGTTGGTACTTTTTTCATAGATATAATCGGTCTTGCAGCTCACGCAGGAAACTCTTATACTGATGGTTGCGATGCAAATCTAGAAGCTTCATATAAACTGCAAAAGTTGGTAAAACTAACAGATCTAGAAAAAGGCACTACTGTAAATGTTGGAAAAATTACTGGTGGAATTGGTGCAAATACTATTTCACCACATGCAACTCTTACTTTTGAGTTAAGGTATAAAGAATCTAAAGAAAGAGATAGAACTCTTAAAGAGATTGACAAAATTGTAAACACTTCTTTTGTAAATGGGACTACTGCAAAACTGCGTGGTGGAATCCAACGAGATGTAATGCAAACAAATTCTAAGTCTTTAGAATTGATAAAAAATATTACAGATATTACAAATATTTCACTTTCATCAGAAGAACGGGGTGGAGTTAGTGATGCAAATATAGTTAGTTCGTCTGGTGTTATAACGCTTGATGGTTTTGGACCATTTGGAGATGGTGATCATACTGTTAATGAACGAGCGAAAAAAGATAGTTTTGAAAGTAGAATAAAATTAAGTGAAAGTTTATTTACTTATTTCGTGAAAAATTTAGATTTTAAATAGGAGAGTGTATGTCAAATAGAAAAATTGGAATGTGGCTTTACAGTAATGGTGGTGGTGAAAAAATCACTAAAAAAATTATAAAAAAGCTTAGAGATAGAGATATTGAAACTCTTGATAATATTAATTTAAGACATGCAATAGCTAAAAATGGAAATATCCTTTATGATAATACTAAATTAAATAAACTTGATCTATTTTTCTCCTATAATGCTGGAGAACAAACTCAATATCAAATGTATTTGTATCAAGCGTTAAATCGTGCTATTCCTATGATAAACTCGTATGATTCATTTTCTTTAACAGAAGATAAGTTTCATACATCTTTTGTTCTTAGAAATTCTGGAGTAAAAACAGCTGACTATAAACTTTGTCATCGTGATGATGGACATGAACTCAAAAAAATTATAAAAAAATGGGATAAAATGGTTTACAAACCAACTGATGGTTGGGGTGGAGTTGGTCTAACTAAAATAGAAAGCGAAGCAAACTTAGATATGTTGATGCCATTTTTAAATCAAATGGATCTACGTTATTTCTATGTAGAAAAATTTATTAGATATGACAACACTGACTTTCGTGTTGATATTGTAGATGGAGAATTTGTATCTTGTTATGGTAGAAAAGCTAGTGGTACTGACTGGCGTACAAATGTTACATCTGGCGGAACCGTATTTATGCGTGAAGCAAACGATGATATTATAAAAATTGCTAAAAAAGCTTGTAAAGCTACTGGTGTAGATATTGGTGGAGTTGATATTATATATGATAAAGAAAAAGAGGAATATATCGTTTTAGAAGTAAATGGTATCCCTGCTTTTGCAACACCTGAACAGGAAAAAATGGGTTTAAATTTTAATGATAAAAAGATTGACTTAATAGTTGACTTAATAGACAAAAAAACAAAGAAAAAAGGATAAACAATGGCAAAAAAACAAAGGCTTCCAAAACTAGGATTTTTATATTTAGATTATGTACTGAGATTTTTTGATTACTCTAACTTTAAAGGTTGGCCTGACAAAATTGAAGAGGTTACATATCATTGGAAAAATGATAAAACAAGATTTATAAATGAAGTTAGACGTTTAAATATTGATGTTTTAGTTGGAAATATTCCTGCAACTGCGTATGAAACTTTTAAAGAGATTGCAGCGGCACTTCCAGATGTTAGATTTATCCCATCTATTGAAACTCAATTTTCAAATAAATCTAAAGAAAATGTAACACTTTTTTGTGAAAAATATAACATTGCTGCACCAAAAACTCTAATCACTTATGATGATAAAGAGGCAGATGAACATTTTAAAACTTGTCATTATCCTCAAATTGTAAAAAGAAGTTATGGTGCTTCAAACTATGGTGGTTACTTTGTGCATAAAGTAGATGACTACAAAGAAGCTACTGCACTTTTTGCAGAGAAAAAGTATAAACCAGTATATACTCAAGATGCAATTCCTCTTAAAGATAGTGGAGATATCCGTGTTATGCTTATTGGTCATAAACCTGTATGTGCGTTTTGGCGTTATTCAGGGGCTGGGGAGTGGATAACTAACACTTCTCAAGGTGGAAATATGTCTTATGATAATGTGCCAATGGCTGCATTAGAGTTAGCAGTTGCTGCATCTAAAGCTGCTAAAGCAGAGTATTGGGCTTGTGATATTGGTATTGATGAAAATACTCAAAAAGCATATATAATTGAATGTGCAACAGCTTTTGCTGCATTTCCATATATAAGAGACTGGATTGGTCAGTATATTATGTGGGATTTATCTGGTGGAAAGTTTAGATTACCTCATGTTCCACTATTTTCTTGGGAAGAGTTGGGGAAAATGGATCCTTCTGTTCTTAGAACTCTTAGACATCTTTACTTTGCAAAGTATGAACCTTCAGCAGATGGAGCTTATTGGTTAGCTGATAAGGGTAACTTTGATATGCATTTAACAGAAGATGGAGACACTAACTCTTTACCAAATAAAGTTGAACCACCAGTAAAAGAAGATGACCTTCCAGATATGGTAAAAGGTGAAAGTGAATCTAAAAATTCGCAAGTTATAAAAGAAAAACTTTTTGATGTTAAAACAGTTTCATTGACTGAATTAATGACTCTTCAGGGTATGGAAGAGGAGATGGCTGTTGATATTAAAGAGATAGTTGAAGATAAAGAGATTACAACATTTGAAAAATTAAAAGAGTATGCTACTGCCTCAATAGAACAACTTGAGCAGTGGGCAAAATCTTTTATAAAATAAGTTAGGGTATATAATTGAGACAACAATATAGTTCGTATAACGAATGTGTAGATTTTTTTGAATCTGCACAAAAAACTAATCCAGATCTTTTCAATGTTGAGTCTATCGGTAAAACTTGGGAAGATAGAGATATTATAGCTGTAAGTATTACAAAAAATATAAATAAACATTTAGAGAAACCAGCTCTTTTTTATACAGGTACAATCCATGCAAGAGAATGGATAGGGATAGAACTATCTCTTTCTTTTGCTCAGTATATACTAGACCATATAGATTATGACCCGCAACTAAATGCACTTTTAGATAGGGCTACTTTATATATGGTTCCTTGTGCAAATCCTGATGGATTTGAGTATTCAAGAAATCATTTCTCTTTTTGGAGAAAGAATCGTCGTAAAAATGCAGATGGAAGTTTTGGTGTTGATTTAAATAGAAATTTTTCTGTAGGTTTTACTCCAAACAAAGATACAACTTCGAATGTTTATTCTGGTCCATCAGCTTTTTCTGAACCTGAAACAGCAGCGCTAAGAGATTTTGTTACTTCGCACAAAAATATCTCTATTGCTCTAGATTATCACTCTCAAGGAAATGTTTTTTTCCCTGCTCATAACTTTATACATGAAGACGCAGTTGATGCGATAGATTTAAATATATTAGCATCAAATATGGCGGAAGAGATTAAAAAAGAATCAGATCGTGAATATGGTGTACATATGGGTAAACCACCTGTACATTTGATTTCAGGTAGTGGGAGAGAATTTTACTATTCTAAAGGTGCTCTTTCTTTAGTTGCTGAAGTTGGTACACGAAATATATCAGACTATAAAGAAAATATGTCTCAAAATATTGATGAAAATATACCAGCACTTATACATGCCTTATCTGAAGTGAATAATTATAAAAAAGAAGATGAATTACCTAGAGTTGATAACTTTACAGCAGTAAAGGTAAACTCTAAAGAGGTTGAACTTACTTGGGATTATATGGATGATGAATCTTTATATTTTGAGATTTATAGATCGAAAAAGAAAAAGGGTTTTGCCCAAAGTTCAAATAGAATTGGTATGACAAAGCTAAAAATATATACTGATAAAAACTTGCATGAGTCTACAAATTATTATTATTATATTCGTGCAGTATGTAAAAAAAGATATGTAAAATCTCCATTTGCACAGATGGTAGGTGTAAGAACTCATCCCGCGGATAATATGTTTTCAAAAATTCTTTATCCATTAGCTGAAAAAATTGGTTATGTTGGTGAAAAAACAAAGAAAAATTCTGAACATTTTGGAAGTAATTCTCTTTTTGTAGGAGTAAGCGATTCGAAAGGGGAGTGTTATGGTGTTTGTGGGTTTTCATTAAAAACTTTACCTCAAAATGCAATAATTACATCAGCATCAATATCTTTTTATCCAATGAATCGTGTATCTGTCCAGGTTGAGAGCTTCGGTGAATGGCGTGTTGGACAAGTAGATGAAAGAACAATAGATAATATTAGTGATTTTCAATCTATAAAAAATGCAAAAGTACTTTCATATATAGATAGACCAACTGGTTCTGCTCAATTATCTCAAGGTATTTGGCGTACTTATAAGTTTGCAAATCAAGAGATAGAGGTATTGCAGGAGTCTTTAAAAAGAGAAGAAGCTATCTTTAGAATGCAAGGACCATCATCTTTACCACTTGACCGAGCTTCACAAATGATGCAGTGGGATATAGGATATGGAAAATTCTCAGGTGGACTTACATATAGACCAAAGTTAGATATATCATATACAATAGATGAGGCTAAAATAGAGCTTCTTTCATCAAATGAATTTTCTGCAAATAAAGAAGTAATTATAAATGATGAATTAATAGTTGGTTTTGATAAAGATGGACATGAACAATTTGGTTGTATCGAGTTTGACCTCTCTCAATTACCACAAATGGATAATACTACAATATCTAGTTCATATGTAGAGTTAGAGGTATCAAAAATTGATTCTAAAAATAATCTTCGTTTTCACCTAGAAATGATTAGTTCATGTATAGATAAAAATAACTATAAAAGAATTCAAGCAAGAGATATTATTGAGAGACTTGGCTATGATGTAAGTGTAGCTGATGTAAAACTAGAATCTAAGCAAAGATTTGTATTTGATACTCATGCGATAAACGAAATGGTACAAAATACTAAAAATAATGACAACACGATATTTATTATATCAGCGTCTTCTCAAAAATCTTTTTGTAAAAATCAGTTTGTAAGTTGGTGTGATGCAAAACGAGCAAAACGACCAACACTTGTTATAAATTATATTAAAAAAAGAAGAACTGCTCCAGAACAAGTAATTAATTTACGTTCAAGTATTGATAATGGAAATATAAAACTAGAATGGGATAAATCTAATGATGATTCATGCAAGGGTGTAATAGTTGTGAAAAACCCATTTAAAATTCCTTGTTCACCTTATGATGGACAAAAATTATATGGAGGAAGTGATAACTACACGTACGATAATTTTGGAGATAAAAATGTTCATAAATATTATGCTGTATTTTCATATGACGATGTTCCAAATTTTTCAAAACCAACAATTTTAGAAGTAAATAGCCCAAAATAAGAGCTATTTACCCTATCAAAAATAAACACCGAAAAAAC
>CAZZAZ010000113.1:0-6005 GCA_964652355.1 uncultured Sulfurimonas sp.
TTTAGTAGTTGGAGCTTTTTTTACACAATCTTTTCGCGAATCATTATCACGCATTTGAGAGAGTATATTTCTCTTCTTTTTAACAAGGGCACTGTTTCCATCAAACATGTTAGCGCCACATTTTCCAGCACCACATTTCATACCTGGTGTGGAGCTTTTTTTATCTTGGTTTTCACTACATCCATTAAAGGTTAAAAGTATAGTTAGTATTAAAAGTAAACTTTTAATCATTGCTTTTCTTCTTACTTAGCTCTATTTTTGCATATATCTCAAATAAAATTGGGATAATTATTAGAGAAAGTATAGCTGAAGATATAACTCCACCAAGCATTGGGGCAGCGATACGTTGCATAACTTCAGAGCCAACACCATTAGTATACATTATAGGGGCAAGTCCAGCTAAGATCGAGAAAACTGTCATAAGTTTTGGACGGACTCTTTGAACAGCACCTTCATAAATAGCTGCATTTAGATGCTCTAGGTTAAACTTACTTCCATGTTCTTCTTTGGCTTCATCTATGGACTCTTGAAGGTACACTATCATAACTATCGCTGTCTCAGCAGCAACTCCAAGAAGAGCTAAAAATCCTACAATAACGGCAATACTCATAGCAAAGTTAAGCATATCTACATAGATTAAACCACCAAGTAAGGCAAATGGTAGAGTGAAAAATACTATGAGAGTTGGTGTCATTTTCTTTAGAGCAAAGTAGATAAGGACTAAGATACTAAGTAAAACAGCAGGAATAATCCACTTGATTTTTTCCATAGCTGATTCTAAGTACTCTGATTGTCCAGCCCATTCTATGTAGTAACCTGGTTCAAAATCTATTTCACCAATAAGTTTTTTAGCACCCTCTTTGTAAGCAGTTGCTGTTATGCCTTCGTTTGGAGTGATATACACAAAAGTAACTGGAGACGCCATTTCAGACTTTATAACAGAGGCACTTTGTCTGTAAGATACCTCTGCAAAAGTTGAAAGTGGGACAAAGCCAAGTTTAGTTTTTATTTGTATATCTTTTATGCTCTCAATTGAGCGTCTTTCACCCTCATCAAGTCTAAGTGTTATAGGATAACGCTCTAAGCCTTTGTACATAGTAGAGATTTTCATACCACCAATAGCTAAAGATGTGTACTCTAAAAGTGTATCTTTTGCTAAACCATATCTTTGAAGTTTCTCTTCATCTATATCAATATCTACGTAGTATCCAGCACTTGCTTGGTCTGCAAAAACTGAAAGTGTATCTTTATATGTACGAAGTTTTTCCTCTATAAGTTTTCCATATTTTTGAAGTCCATCTGCATTTTGACCATAGAGTTTTATACCAAGTGGTGTACGAATCCCACTAAGAAGCATATCTATACGACCACGAATAGGATAAGTCCAAGAGTTCGTAAGTCCTGGAACCTGAAGGGCGTCCTCCATCTCTTGACGAAGTTTTGTATAAGTCATACCTTCACGCCATTCACTTTGTGGCTTTAAGGTGATAATAGTCTCAAGCATACCAAGTGGGGCTGGATCTGTTGCAGTATTTGCACGACCACCTTTTCCAAATACTGTTTGAACTTCAGGAAATGATTTGATAATCTTGTCTGTTTTTTGAGTAAGAGCTTTACTTTGATCAATTGAAATCCCATAAGGAGTTACAGGCATATACATAAACGTTTGCTCATTAAGCATTGGCATAAACTCCCACTTAAGTGAGTTAAATAGTGGGTACATATATCCTAAAGAAGCTAC
This sequence comes from uncultured Sulfurimonas sp., assembly GCA_964652355.1. GTDB lineage: Bacteria > Campylobacterota > Campylobacteria > Campylobacterales > Sulfurimonadaceae > Sulfurimonas. The sequence goes on from CAZZAZ010000113.1 coordinate 1,742, forward strand.
AACAGCTACAATAACAAGATATTTTAGTTTTAGTCCATACACAATTATCGGATGATAGAGCCAGATGAAAAATCTGTTTAATGGATTTTTGTTTTCAGGTAAAATCTTTCCTTTTACAAAAAATACCATAAGCACTGGAACAAGAGTTATACTTAAAATCGCCCCCGCAGCCATAGCAAAAGTTTTTGTAAAGGCAAGTGGAGTAAAGAGCAAACCCTCTTGCCCGGAGAGTGCAAAGATAGGCAAAAATGAAACAACTATAAGTGCAAGTGCGAAAAAGATAGGGCGACCAACAAGTTGAGAGGACTTTAAAATTACATCTATTCTCTCTTCATTTGTTGGCATTCGTCCATGTTTAGCTTCAAATTTATGGAGCATTTTATGAGAGTTCTCTATCATAACTATACTCGCGTCAACCATTGCACCAATGGCAATAGCAATACCACCAAGACTCATGATATTTGAGCCAATGTCAAAGAGGTGCATTAGTAAAAATGTAGCTCCAACTGTCAGAGGGAGTACAATTAAAACTATTAAAGATGATCGAAAATGCATTAAAAATAGACCGATGATAACTACAACTATGATACTCTCTTCAATTAGTGTGCTCTTTAGAGTATCAACTGCTTTTTCTATTAAAGCTGAACGGTCATATACAGTTACAACATCTACATCTTTAACTTTTAACTCTTTCATCTTTTTGTCTATTCGTTTTATGGCAGAGTAAACATCCTCTCCATAACGAAGCAATACAATACCACCAACAACTTCGCCTTCACCATTTAAGTCAGCTACACCACGACGAGCTGCCGGAGTTAACTCAACTCTAGCAATATCTCCAAGAGCGATTTGAACACCACCTATTTGTGTTACAACAAGCTTACGAATATCATCTAAATTTTGAACATAACCTTTGGCTTGAACCATCCACTCAAAACCATTTTCGATTACAATTCGTCCACCCGTATCGTTGTTGTTTTCTTTTAAAACTTTTGCAACATCTTTGATACTCAGATTGTAACGGATAAGGTTATCGTTGTTTACACTTACTTGATAAGTTGGAATAAATCCACCAATAGAGGCAACTTCACTAACTCCATCTACACCCATAAGTGCGTATTTATAGTAATAATCTTGAAGTGTACGAAGTTGGGCAAGATTTTTTGTTTTTGAAGTTAAAGCGTACTCATAAGCCCAACCAACACCAGAGGCATCAGGACCAAGTGATACCTCCATAGATGCTGGAAGTTGAGACTGGATTGAAGATAATTGCTCTAGTACACGGCTTCTTGCCCAGTAAAGGTCAGTACCCTCTTTAAAAATGATATAAATCAAACCATTTTCATAAGTTGAATATCCACGAACAGTATCAATGTTAGCGATTGCTAAAAACTGAGATACAAGTGGATAGGTACCTTGATCCTCAATGATTTCAGGTGATTGTCCTGCCCAGTTTATCTGAACTATCGCCTGTGGTGGTGAAAGATCAGGTAGGGCATCAAGTGGGGTGTTTTTCATAGCATAGTATGAACCCATTGATATAAATAACGTCATCATTAAGATGAGAAATTTATTCCGAATACTAAACTCTATTAGTTTTTCAATCATGATTAGTACAACCCGTTGATTTGTGCATCAGAGTCCATCATAAATAAAGCATTATTTACAACTTCGTCGCCCTCATTAGCTCCACTTATAACTTCATAAGTATTTGCATCTATAACTTTTACTTGTACCTCTAAAGGTTCATATTCACCTTCGTATTCACCAACCATAAAGATATAATGTTTTTTATTTTTACGAATTACAGCCGTTGTTGGTAAAACTAAACGCTCTTTTTCATCTTGAAGTGAAGTTACAGCTGTATACATCCCTGGAAAAAGCTCTTTTTGTGGATTTTGAACTCTTAGTCTTAACGTAAGTGTTGCAATCTTTGGGTCTAGTTCTGGGTAAAGTAGTTTTTGTTTTGTTGTATATACTTTGCCTAAGCCTTTAAATCTTAACTCATAATTTTTTGTACTAGATAATCTTGCACGCTCCTCTTCAAAAAGTTTGACCTCCGCCCACACTTCGTCAAGGTTTACAATCTGAAAAAGTTTTTGTTTTGCATTGAATGCGGAACTGTTATCAATATTTTTCATAAATACATAACCATCAATGGGGGAATATATTGTTGTGTTTGGTGAAGCTTTTTTATTTTTAAGCATCAGTTTGATTTCACCATCACTAACTCCAAGAAGTTTTAGTTTTAGCCTTGCACTCTCTAGCATAGACTTGTTTGGGCGTTTTTTTGTGTACTTATAAGTGTTTAAAAACTCATCTTTTGCTTTTAGGACCTCTGGTGAGTAAACACTTACCAGTGCATCTCCTTTGTTTACTCGTTGGTAGATTTTGTTTGCATAAAGTTTAACAACATAACCACCAAAACGAGGACTTATGTCATATTTACGGCTCTCATCAGCTTTTATATAACCATAGTTCTTTACTTTTTGTGAACTTGATTCTTTTTTTACTTTTACAGTTTGAACCGAGAAAAGTTGTTCAACTGTAGCTTGTTTAGCAAGTAGTGCTAATGGTAAAAGGATAAGTCCTAGTTTTAAAATATTTTTCATTATAGTTCTCCTGCTAGTGCTGAGATTTTTGCTTGTGCTTTGTTGTAAGAAGCGACAGCAGATATACTTTTTTGTTCTAGTTTTAGTTTTTGAACTAAGATATCTATATACTTAAACAGATCCCCACCGGTTGCGATAGAAGATGATGTAAGTTCAAACATGTGATCTATTTGAGGTATAGCTTCATCGTGAACTATATGATAAATCTCATAAGCAGATTTCATCTGGATATATGCAGATTTGAACTCTGAAGTGATCTCTATCTTTTTATCCTCTTTTAAACTTTGCGATGATAATGCTAAGGCTCTAGCCTCCTGTTCTTTATAATCTTCTGTTGAGTAGATTGGAAGAGTTACACCAACACCAAACGTTGCATAGTTATCAAAGTTTTTTCTGTAAGAGTAAGCTCCTAAAAGATTTACATCAGGATAGTTATTTAACTCTGCATTTTTAATCATAGCTTTACTCTTTAGTATCTCTTTATCTTTTATAGCAAGGGAGTGATTGTTGTTCAAATCATCTATAAGCTCTTGAATATCTTGTATATCTAGCACAACTAAATCTATCTCTAAGTCTTTAACTTCAAAAGCACTAAGATACGATACTCTGGCATAAGCTGAATATATTAAAGAGTTAAGTGTACTTTTTTGAATCTTTAAATCACTCAAAGTTAGTTCAGCTGACATAATCCCCATATGTTGATTGCCAGACGTACTTGTATAGCTTTCAAATAGTTCAATATTTTGTTTTGTTAAGTCTTCATAATCTTTGATGATTTTGTACTGCTCTTCAAGTTCCCAGATAGTGTAGGCTTGATTTTTAATCTCATTTACAAGGTTAACTCTAGATTGTTCTAAGTTTTCATCTAAAACCTTACCTTGAGCTTCAGCTACTGCTTTTAAAGAATCACGCTTTCCAAAATATGGAAGTTTTTGTTGTAAAGATACAGTTTGTTGACTCATAGCTTGGTCATCACTTATTGTATTTTGTGTGTAAGAAATAGTAGGGTTTGAAAATTGATTTGATATGTCAATACTTGATTTATTTGCAGATATTCTATGTTGTATAGATTGAAGTGATGGATTTTTTTCTAAAGCTTTGTTTATTAACTCATCTAAGTTCATAGCAAAAAGTGATGAACTTAAAAGAAGAGTTACAAATAGTATGTTCTTCATCATAGCTACCTTAGAAGTTTATAGATGTTTTAACACGAGACTTTTTACCCTCTTTTGGAGCTATAAAAATATGTAACTGCCAAGTCCCACCCATAGCGATGTTTAAAGTAACTTCGTATCTACCGTTACCTAAATCTTTTGCCGCAGCTTTTGACTCCATCGCAGGCATACCTGGCATTGCTGGCATAAAAGCTTTTACGCTGACTGTTGCTCCTTTTGGAGCTTTCCCTTTTTTAGATATATCTAAAATAAAAGTATTAGAGCCAGTAGTAAGTGGTTTCTCAGAAGTGATTTGAACTTTTGTTGTTCTATATTTTGCCATTTTAGTAAAAGCAGCTGCTTGAAGTAGAGATGCACTTAAAGCTAAAGTAAGTAAAATTGTAAAAAGCTTTTTCATGATTTATCCTTATTTTTAATATATTGTATTGTAACAAATTTTGTGTGAAGTGTTTGTGTAGATTTAAAAAATTGGCTTAG
>CAZZAZ010000114.1:0-5959 GCA_964652355.1 uncultured Sulfurimonas sp.
CACCTTTTACAAAGTTTATAACTTCATTTGCACGAGAACGAGGAAGTATAAAATCCTCATGTTCTTCATAATATTTTAGTAGTTTATCTTCATACTTCGAAAGTTTAAAGAAGTAGCTTTCCTCTTTTACAACACTTGTAGCACGACCACAATCAGGACAAAATTCACCATCAATAAGTTGAGTTTCTGGAAAAAAGGTTTCACAAGATACACAGTAATGACCCTCATAAAAATCTTTGTATATATCACCTTTAGCATACATAGTCTCAAAAGCTTTTTGAACACCAGCTTTATGATCAGCATCTGTTGTACGAATAAACTTATCATATCCTATCTCAAACTCATCCCATAGAGTCTTAAATGTAGCACTTATTTCATCAGCAAACTCTTGAGTTGGTTTATTGTTCTTTTGTGCTGATTCTTCTATCTTTTGACCATGTTCATCTGTACCTGTTAGAAAATAAGTAGTATTTCCTTTAAGCTTTTCATATCTAGCTGTAGTATCAGCCATAAAAGTAGTATAAGCATGACCAATATGTGCTTCACCGTTAACATAGTAGATAGGGGTTGTTATGTATTTATTCAAAGTTTTATTCCTTAGTTATATTTATTGTTAGAACTCAAAGCCACCAGTATCGCCCTTAGACATACTGTTATAGACTGATTTTACATAGTCTGTACGTAATTCACAAGAAAAGTATGACTCACATTTACTGCATGTAGTTAAGTTTTTCTCATCTTGGCAAATTTGAAGTTTTTTCATCATCTCATCAAGATGAAGTTCAAACTTATCTCTTTGTCCATTAGCTGTTTGTTGCATAAATTTCTTTTACTCTAGCTATCTCATATTTTGAGCCGAAAAAACACGGTGAAGTATCATGTACATGAGGACAATCAAGACTCATTAAATCAACTTTACCATCTATCGCTTCACCACCGGCAATTTTATAAATAAAGGCAAATGGAAAAACTTCAAAAAGTTTACGAAGTTTACCGTTTGGCTTATCACTTGTAGCAGGGTAAGAAAACAATCCACCACCTTTAAGTAATAGTTGGTGCAAGTCAGGAACCATACCACCAGAGTATCTAAGGCGGTATCCCTCTTTAAAAAAGCCATCTATCATCGCTTTGTGATAGCTTGGCCAGTTTTGTTGAGTGCCGCCGGGAGCCATAAGTTTACCTTTTTCCCCAAGACGTATCTCTTTAACAAATTCCCAATTTTCACCTTGAAGCAGATGGAGTTTCGCTTTGTTATGAGCAAATACCATCTCTACGCGAGGACCATGAACTATATAACAAGAAGCTACCATTTTATCAGCAGAAAAACCACCCTCATAGATACCATAAATAGTACCTACGCTAAGATTTACATCTACCAAAGATGAACCATCCAGTGGGTCATAAGCTATAAAGTATTTTCCATTTTCATGTAGCATTTGCTCATGCTCTTTCTCTTCACTAGCTATCGTATGCACAGACGCAACTTTTGAAAATTCCTCTTCAATTATAAAATCACATTGAATATCAAGTTGTAGTTGAGTCTCTCCAGAACTATTAGATTGGTTTGAGTATCCAATATCTTTAACATCTATCGCATTTTTGATTCTTTTGGCACTCTTTTGTATAGCTTCAAATATATCTGTCATATTAGGTTTTCCTTTTTATACTTCTTTTGCATTTTCAAATATCCAGTTAATAACATCTTCACAGTTATTTATACTTAAAATATCTACATCTTTTGGTAGGTCGTACTCACTTAAGTTTATACTGTTGTCTGTAGCTAAAGCATCCATAAAAGGGAAGTAATCTTCATCTAGCTCATCTCTAAAGATACTAATACGAGGCAAAGGAAGATTTTTCAAACCTTCAACAAGTAAAATATCAAACTTATCAAAAAGTCTTATCATCTCATCAAGCTCTTTTTGTCTTTGTGAAAAGTAAGTAGTACGAGTAGGGGATGTTACAATAACTTCGGCCCCTGTATCACTAAACTTATAGCTATCTTTTCCTTCAACATCAAAACGAGCTTTATCTTTTGGATCATGCTTGATTATTGCTACCTCTTTACCATACTCATGGATCAGTTTTCTAGCAATTTTTAAAATAAGAGTTGTCTTTCCACTGTTTGATGGTCCTGTAAATGCAACGGCTAATCTTTTGTTCACTTTTATATATCTTTAGTTTAAAATTTAAGTGATTATACAAAATACTCGTTAAAATCTTGTTTAATAGGATATAATTCTTTTTTAATTTATAGGATAATTATGATAAAACTTTTAATTACTATCACGACATTAGTACTTTTTAGCGCGTGTTCTAGCAAAAATGCTTTTACAACATTTAACATGAGTGAAGAGCAAGAAAGAGCAGTATCTAGCCTACTTACTAGTAAAATCAAATCAAATGATGGAAAAATAGATGGAGTTATATCTGTAATATATCTAAATGAAATTTATCCAGATTCTTACCACACAAATGAATACTTTTTTGTATATGTATTTTTAAAGAATAAACCTAAAAATGATGATGTAGATGAGTTTAATGAAGAGTTATTAAACATTACATTAAACGGTGAAAAGCCAGTTAAAATAAAACAGCTTCCAACTAAAAATAAATTTTCTCACTTAACATTTATAAAAAGTGATTGGAACAAGTATTATCTTGTAGCATTTAAAAAACAAGAAAAAAGTTCTATTAACCTTGTGCTCGAAAACGGTCAGTCTTTTTCGGCTCCATTAATGTATCAAAAAGGTAAATAATAGAGATCTCTTCACCCATGATTTTTTTATAGATTACATAGTTTGCTAAAACTTTTTTACCATATTCACGACTTTCAGAATTTGCCATCATCTCCATACTTAAAAATGGCTCATATTTACCATTGTTAAAATGGTCTTTAAGTAAGTACTTCTTAAAAAAACCCATACCACCATTGTAGGCATAAGACATGAAAAGAGGGTGGTACAATGATTTTTGCATCCACTTGATGTGAGCTTTTGCGTATCTAATATTATTTTCAGGGATAAACATATCATTGTAATTATTGATAGGATTTTTAATGTTTTTACTAATTGCATCTGTTACAAAAGGCATAATTTGCATCAATCCAAGTGCGAAAGAACGTGATAGTGCTGATGGTATAAGCAAGCTTTCTTGACGCATAATCGCATAAACTAGAGCTTTATCATCTATGCTTAAATCTAATAGATATTTATCATAGGGCATAACAAAACTATGCTTATTGTACTTATATGATTTTTGTAAAATATATGATTGAACTGGTACCATCTCTTTCTCTTTGTACGATTCGCTAAGAATTAAGAGCTCTTTTTGTGGAGTATTTTTTATCTCTTGAAGTATATCGTTCCAATGAAAAGGATCTGTGATATCTTTTTTTGCCTTTTTATCATTTGTATCTACCATTGTAAAAAAATTATTTACTTTATATCCAAGCTTTTCATTCGCGTAAAGTGAATATATATTTATATCTTTACTCTCACTAAGTTGGTCTAAATATTTTTTATTTTTTGTAACTTGATATATCCAAAAAGTATTTTTATCGATATTTATTTTTCTTTTTGCTTTTGATTTAGATAAGGAAAAATGCCTTAAGGCACCTTGCTTACTGTCATGTCTTAAATGATTTAGTGCTAAATAAAAATTACTTTGCGAATTTAATGTATTTCCTCTAAGTTTTAACAATGATTTTTGAAGCTTATTAAGTTCTTTATCATTTACAATAGTTTTTATAAAATAAGATATTCGCCAAGAGGAGCTTAGTGAATTTATAAACTCATCATCGAGCTCTATATTTAGATTTTTTCTTCTATATTTTGTACCAGCACCATTAAAAAGAGATAAAACTGTATCTGCACTATATTTTAAAAATGATTTTTGGTTACATTGTTCAGCCTGTATACATATAAGTTGCTTTTTTGATTTGCTAATTAAGTTTTTACTTATTTTTTCTCTTTGTTTATGCGTAAAATAAAGTGTCTTATATGGACGAAAAGCCAACTCTAGGCATTCTTTGTCCTTTATATTTAAAATATTTTTTCTTTTTATGCAAGATACTTTTCTTTTTATCTCTTTATTTTTTGTTTTCTTTGAGTAAAGATAAAGAAGTTTATTACTTTTTCCATCCACTTGAGCATAGGCTTTATCCGCTTGAGATGGTGTGATGTTTTGCTTTAAATATTGCCAAATCATAAAGTTTTTAGCGTGAGAAGAAGGCTTTGAATTTATATCTTCTAGTGTTATCCTTGCATAAAGCAAAGAGAAAGAACTAAGAAGAAAAATAAAAAGTAATCTAGGCAATATCTAATCTAATAAAGGGAGTGCAAAAGTGCATTTAACAACACTAGTGCAATTTGCAAACCTACTATTATTATTAATGGTGCTAAATCAAGTCCACCAAAGTTAGTCCTAGTAAACCTTCTAACGAAGTCATAAGCTGGATTTGTAATTCTATATAAAAACTGAACAATAGGGTTAAATGGATCAGGACTAACAAAACTAAGTAATGCAGCTATAATAATTACCCAAATATAGACATTGATTAAACCGGCTAATATACTACCGAGCCCTTGGGCTACTTCGATTAACATACTCATTTTATAATTTCACCTATATAGTTTTTAAGATATTTATAAATTTTAGCAATATCTGGTCCACTTTCTTCACCTGTTAGTAGATAATAAAGTGTTTTAGAGAGCCTTTGAGCATCTAAGCCTGATTTCTTCATGATATACGATTGAAAATCAACATAATCTTCAAAATATGGTGCATTTTTAATTATTTTAACTATAATTTTTGAGGATTCCAAGAACTCTTTAGGAATCTCTTTGTCTGCAAAAATAGCTGATATTTTTGATTTTAACTCTTTTGTGGTTGATACCTCTTGAAGATAAACCTTAGCAAGCCTTCCTATCTCTTCATCAGCAAATCCAACATAACGAGATAGCTCTTTAGAATCCAAATTATTTAGGTGTTCATGATTAATATTTTTTAGTATTTCTATATCAAAGTGAATAGGACTTTTAGATATTTTGTCTAAATCAAGCCACTCTATCGTATCTTGCATTTTAAATATCTTTTGAGATGTTTTATTTCCCATCAATACAAGATAGTTTGCAATTGCTTCTGGCAAAAAACCTTCCTCTAGAAGCCACTTAACACTTGGCATATCATCGGAGTTTAATATAGATGGCAAATGAACATACTCTAACTTTTTATCATAACTAAGAGAATCTCTTATATGCTCTTGCTTTGGTGTATTGCTTAGATATTTTTCATCACGAATAACGATCGATATATCACTCAACATATCATCAACTGCACAAGCAAAATCATATGTTGGTATCTTATCTTGACTCATAATAATAAAGCTATCAAAATCAATTTTACCTTCAGGCTTTTTAATTCTAATAGAGAAAGGGTTTGTATTATCTAGAACTAACTCATCAGGGAGGTTTCTGCAAGCATCATCATATCTATATGGTTGCTTTTTCTCTTTTGATTCTTCTCTTTTTTTATCTAGCCAGTTATCTGAACAAAAACATGAAAAAGCTTTTTTTTCATGCATAAGTTGTAGGGCCATAGCTGTATGAAAACGAACATTTTCACTTTGATAAATCACTTGCGTGTATTCAATCCCAAAAAGACCTAAAATATCTAGTATCTCTTTATCTTTACCTTCTATGTTTTTTTCTTTATCTATATCTTCAACTCTAACAATAAAATCTTCATTTTTTTGACGTGAAACTATATAGTTAAATATAGCAACTCTTAAATCGTCTATATGCATATCACCAGTAGGAGAGGGTGCAAATCTTAACATTAAAAATCCTGTAAAATTATTTTAATGAATTTTATCTAATCTTTGCTAATAATAAGTTTTATCTTGATTGTTTTCATGGAAGATTGTTGCTTGTAAGTGGTGACCCCGAGGAGAATTGAA
>CAZZAZ010000115.1:0-5773 GCA_964652355.1 uncultured Sulfurimonas sp.
TTGTTATGTGGTCATCTTATGAGTTTGGTTTTGTAGAACTTAGTGATGAGTACTCTACGGGTAGTTCAATTATGCCGCAGAAGAAAAATCCCGATGTTCCAGAGCTTCTTCGTGGAAAAACAGGTCGTGTTTATGGTTCACTAATGGGACTTTTAACAGTTATGAAAGGTTTGCCCTTAGCATATAACAAAGATACTCAAGAGGATAAAGAGGGTGTTTTTGATTCAGTTGAGACTGCTGAAATATCTTTAGAGATTTTAAAAGAAGCTATCAAAACTATGGAAGTAAAATCTCATAATATGGAGAGTGCTTGTGCTATTGGACATCTTTCAGCTACTGACTTAGCTGATTATTTAGTAGAAAAATGCGATATTCCATTTCGTGAAGCACACTTTATAACTGGTCGAGCAGTTGCAAAAGGTGAAGAGCTTAAAACTGACCTCTCAGAGATGGATTTTAAGTACCTTAAAGAGATAGATGAGCGTATAGATGAAGATGTTATAGAGTACCTTGGTTTAAGACACTCTATGAATGCTAGAACTTCGGCTGGTGGAACATCAACTGTAAGAACAAAAGAACAACTTAACTACTTCAAAAACTTTCTAAAATAACAAATTTTTTCAAAAATATGGCATTTTGCCATATTTTTCATATTTTTCACATTTATAATCTATACTATACGAAATAAAAGTAATAAGAAGGTTTGATTATGTTTGAGATGGCAGCAGTATTAGTAGCAAGTGGAATTTTAATGGTTATAGCTTATGAGTTTTCAGGAATGTTACAAAAAAGAGAATGGGGTGAAAATACTAGAAGTTTTTTCTAAACTTCTAGTATTTATTTATTCAGGATATAGTTTGTGATATGCAGCCATTCTTTTAATGACTTTTTTCAAATATTTTTTTGGCTCATCATATTTTAAATCATTTAATAATTTATTATAAACTTCATCTGGAGTCATAGTATTTATTATAGGTGCTGCACGATTCACATTGTTTGTTTTGGTAAATGCCCACGCAATATTTCCTGCACCGGTATTGTAAGCAGCTATTGTACAATAGAGTTTAGAATCTGGATTTTTTATCTTTCTTAGATAGTTATAGTAAAGTATATGAAGATAAGCACTTCCCATTTTTATGTTATTTGTACTGTTATAAAGATAAGTGCTAGATACTATTTTTTTCTTCTTATAAAGATAAACATAACTGTCAATACCCGCGGTTTTTGGCACTATTTGCATAAGTCCATATGCTGGAACATGACTTCTAGCACGAGGGTTAAAATTACTCTCAGAGTGCATAATAGCAAAAACTAAAGCTATTGGTAGATTTTGTAAATTAGCTTGTTTTTTTACCTCTTTATAGTAAATATCAGCTCTTTTTATCATAGTGTCTTTTGGCATTTTTACCTTAACACTATATATATTTTCATGGTTTAGCTTTGCTGATGGTTTAACTTTTATGCGATCATAAACTATATTCTTGTTTACATATGATTTAACACTTTTTTTAGTAGGTTTTTTATCAAAAATAACAGTTGATAAAATTGGTTCTGCTTTTACTTTATCATCAACAATATTTTTTGGTTTTGGTATTTTTTGTAATCTTTTTTCTAACTCATCACTTTCTTGAGCTGTTTTTGTATCTATAACAACTGCTCTTGCTAAAGCTACTTCCATTTTTTGCTTAGCTTCTTTAGGTGTTGATGCTATAGTTTGTATCTCTATAACTTCATTTTCAAAATCAACATTAGTCATAGTTTTCATATTTTTAGAATATGACACCCATTGTTTTTTAGTTGAAAGTTTAGGTTTGTTCCAAATTTTTTCTAAATCATTTTTATAATCTTGGAAAGCTTTTTTTTGAGCTAATTTATAGTTCTCAAAACTATTCAATTCCTTATCTTTAAAGTTCTTAAAAGCCTTTTTCTGTTTGTTTAAACTAGATAACTGCTCTTTTTTAAATTCAGAAGCAGTTTGTGCATTTAGTAGTGATATTAAACTAAGAACTAATAGTATGTTTTTATACATTAAAAATGACCTTTTGTATCTGCATCACTAAGTCTAGGCCATGAAAGTTTTGCCCCACCTAATATGTGGAAATGTAAATGTTTTACTTCTTGACCACCATTGTCCCCAATATTTGTAACTACTCTGTAACCACTTTTTTGAATGTTTACTTCTTTTGCAACCTGTTGAATAAAACTTGTCATTTTTGCCATAACTTCTGGATCTAATTCATCAAAACTATCTATATGTTTTTTAGGAATTACAAGTAAATGTACGGGTGCTATAGGATTTATATCATGAAATGCTAAAAAATTATTATCTTCCAAAACTGGATTTGAAGGTATCTCTTTAGCTACAATTTTACAAAATATACACATAGTTTCAGCCTTTTTTTATTGTTAAATATATTAAATTATAGCACATAAATTTACAAATGAAGCTATTTATAAATTAGTTTTATGTATAATCTATTTTAAAATTCAAAGAGATGTAATATCTCAAAATGGGACTAACTATTGAAAAAATGGTATGACGCAATTAAAGAAGCACAAAGCGTAGAATCTTTAGAAGAGATACGTATATCTGTGTTTGGTAAAAAAGGTGTATTAGCGCAAGAGTTCGCTAAGATGAAAACAGCACCAAATGAAGAAAAAGGCAAAATAGCTAAAGAGTTGAATATTCATAAAGCTGGCCTAATGAACGAACTTACAGCTAGAAAGATAACTCTTCAAACTTTAGAATTGCAAGAAGCAATGAGAGCAGAACGTATAGATGTATCTATGTTTAGTACAACTAGTGAAGCTGGAGCATTACACCCAGTTATGGAGACTATGGACAGAATAGTTGAGTATTTTTCATCTATGAATTTTGCTGTGAAAACTGGTGGTATTGTTGAGGATGATTTTAATAATTTTGAGGCACTAAACCTTCCTAAATATCATCCAGCTCGTGATATGCAAGATACTTTTTATTTTAAAGATGAGATGCTTTTACGTACACATACATCACCAGTTCAGATTCGTACAATGATGGCTACAAAACCACCTATTCGTATGATCGCACCAGGTGCTGTATTTCGTCGTGATTATGATATCACTCATACTCCGATGTTTCACCAGATTGAGGGACTTTTAGTTGATGATAAAGGTAAAGTTTCTTTTGCAAACTTGAAGTTTATTTTAGAGGACTTTTTAAAGTTTATGTTTGGTGATGTAGATGTTCGTTTTCGTCCATCTTTTTTCCCATTCACTGAGCCATCTGCAGAAGTAGATATTAGCTGTGTATTTTGTTCAGGTAAGGGTTGTCGAATATGCTCTAAAACTGGTTGGCTAGAAGTTCTTGGCTGTGGAATTGTTGATCCAAATGTATTTAAAGCTGTAAAATATGAAAATGTTTCAGGTTATGCTTTTGGTTTAGGTGTAGAGAGATTTGCAATGTTAATTCACCAAATAGGTGATCTTCGTTCTTTATTTGAAGGCGATATAAAATTATTGGAGCAGTTTCAGTGATAATTACTAGAAGTTGGTTAAACGAGTGGATAGATTTAGATGGAATTTCTACTGATGATTTATGTAAGACATTTAATGCTATTGGTTTAGAAGTTGATCGTGTAAAGAGTTATGAGATTCCTAAAAAGATTATATTTGGTCGTGTATTAGAGTGCGAAAAACATCCAGATGCTGATAAACTAAATGTATGTCAAGTAGATATTGGAACAAGTATCCGTCAAATTGTATGTGGAGCCTCAAATGTTCGAGCAGGACTTGATGTAGTTGTAGCTACTATTGGTGCTATTATGCCAAGTGGTATGTCTATAAAACCGGTTAAACTTCGAGGAGTTGAGTCTGAAGGTATGATATGTTCAGCTTCTGAGATTGGTTTAGAAGATTGTCAAGATGGTATTGTAGAATTAGATTCAAGTGTTGGAACTTATAAATTAGGTCAAGAACTTTGTACAAATACTTTTTTTGCTGATGACTTAATAGAGATAGAATTAACAGCAAATCGTGGAGACTGCCTTAGTGTTCGTGGTGTTGCAAGAGATTTATCAGCTGCATATGATAGACCTTTGAAAAATAAAGTGTTAGATAATGATGAAGATAGAAGAGTTGGAATTGGAAGAATTTTAACACTTTCACATGAAGACAACTTGAGTGTAAATTTACGTTATCGTGCGATAGATTTAAAAGAGTTAAACCTTCCTTTTATTGTTAAGCTTCGACTTGCTCAAATAGAAGATACTAGAGCTACAGATATAGAATCAATCATGCTTTATGCTACTCATAGTTCAGGTGTAATTTTGCGTGCTTATAACTATGGTTTTTTCTGTGGTGAAAATGAAACTATGGCAAAAATAGAGCTTAAAAATGATGAAAATGGTTATGCATCTATAATGTCAAATGAGAAAGCTTCAACAGTTGGGATTATCCAAGAAGATAGTTCTAAAGTAACTTATGATGAGGGGACAGTTTTAATAGAAGCTTCATATATCCCACCAGATGTTATATCTAAAAAGATGCAAGAGTCAAAAATACCTTCAGGACCTATGTATTATCGTACTTCAAGAGGTAGTGAACCTGAACTAAATCGTGGTCTTAACTTTTGTCTTAATTTGATAGAAAGTAATTCATCATCATCTATATTTGGTGGTACAATAGAACTTTGCGATACTTATGATAAAGAGATTATAAGTGTAAGTAAAGAGGAAATTGATGAGATAATTGGTGCAAAAATATCAAAGGTTAAAATATCTAAAATATTAAAAAATCTTGGCTTTGATACATCAAAATCTTCATCAGATAATTTTGCAATAGCAGTCCCTAGATTTAGACATGATATATCGCATAAACAAGATATAGTTGAAGAGATTGTACGTTTAGTTGGAATTGATAATATTCCTTCAAAAGCATTTACATTAACAGAGGATAATAGACTTCAAGATGATTATGTTGATTATAAGAAAAAGCAAAATTATCGTCATCGTGCAGCGTTTAGTGGATTTTTTGAGTCAATTCATTTTGTTTTTGATGAGAAAAAAACTTTACAAAAGTATGGATTTGAAACTATGGGTGAAGAGCTTGAGCTTTTAAATCCGATAGTAAATACGTTAGATACTTTGCGAACTACACTTTTAACCGGTCTACTTAAAGCGGCTTCAAATAATGCAAAAAATGGTCACTCTTCTATAAAACTTTTTGAGGTTGGCTCTTTATTTAATGCCTCAAGAGAAGAGTCTATAAAAATGGCAATGCTTTGTTCTGGAGATAGAGAGAAAGAGTCACTTTCAAATGCTGGTAAACCTGCTAAGGTTGATTTTGCTTACTTTTCACAAAAAGTTTCTGATGTTATTGGAAGTTTTGAGTTAAGTGAGTTTAAAACGGCGCACTCACTTTCACATGAATACCAATGTGCTAAAATAACTCAAAACTCTGAAATTATTGGTGAAATGTTTCGCGTACATCCTACTGTTGAAAGTGATTATGATTTAGATGCTACTTTTATGTGTGAGTTGGATTTTGAAAAACTTTCATATGGATTGAAAGTTGCAAATAAGACTTCAAAGTATCAGGTATCATTTAAAGATTTAAGTCTTGTTATGCCACAAGATATGTCTTATGAAAAAGTTAAAAATGTAATAGATACAGCAGAAATAACTAATCTTGTTCGTTTTTATCCAGTTGATAAGTACATTGATGAAACACTTGGAAACAACATGAGTTTATCTATCCGTTTTGTACTTCAGTCAAATGAAAAAACACTTGAAGA
>CAZZAZ010000116.1:0-5459 GCA_964652355.1 uncultured Sulfurimonas sp.
GTTTTTTTAGTTCTTTTTTGATTTTTTTCTAATTTTTTTACTTTTTCAGTCAAGACTTTTACATCTGCTGATGATGTTTGTGATTGAGCTTGAGCCTGTTTTTTTTCTAATTTTTCTATTTTTTCCATCATTTGTTTCATCTGGAGTTTTAAATCTGATATTTCATCAGCATGTAAATTCATAGAAAGTAAACTTATAGTAGCGAGAGAGAGTAATGTTTTTTTCATAAACATTCCTTATTGTGAAGTTTTATATATAAAATGTTTTTAGTACAAAATGTACTAAAAACTATAAATTAATTAACAAGATGGAATATTTCCACTATCACTTGCAAAATCATTTACGAAATCAAAAAGATGAGGAGAAAATTTCTTTTTAAATTTAGAACTTTCAAAAAAATCTTTTCCTGCTGGACAAACTTCTGTCATCACTTCACCTAATTTACCATCTTCTTTAGCTTCAGTCCATTCATCTTGAGTATGTTTTGCTGCAAAAACTGCGCCTGAATATCCACATACATCTTTTAATTTCTTTTGATAAATTCTTTTACCTTTAGAAGCATCTGCGCTTACACTAGAACCAATTAAACCTAATCCAATAATTGCAGCTAAAGCTACTTTTTTATATGTTGTCATTATCTATTCCTTGCTTATTTATATAATAAGACAACATTATACTAGTATGAACTTTAAAATAATATTAATCAAAAGTTATAATCATTATTATAAATTACAATAATAGTCTAATTTATTATTACAAAAATATTTATACTTGAAATAAATAGTTATTTGATAAAATAATCTATATAATCTTAAGTCACTTTTTATTATATTTATTTTGTGCATTATCCATAAATGAGTCAAAAAGTTCTACATCTCTATATCCAAGTGCAGCGTATAAAATATTTCCATAACTATCTACAAAGTAATGCCTTGGGACAGGTGCAGTTTTAAATTTTAATGGTATAAAATCTTTATCGCGACAAAGGTGTACTGGAATAAACTCTGAGTATAATCTTTTTTTTATATTTTCATCTTGTAATGTTGTTTTTTCAAACTTTTTACACCATCTACAAGTTTGAGATGTTATAAGCATATAAACTAATTTATTCTCTTTTTTTGCATCACTTAATGCTCTTTTATAATTATTTGAGTAATTTATATCTGCACCAAAAAGAGATAAATATAAAAATATTACTAATATAGTATGTCTCATATTTAATCCCAATCATCCAGAACAAAGCCTTTAGATTCATCAGAATTAAGTTCTACGACTTCATTTATCTCAGGTTCCAGCACCTCAACAGCCTTAGGCTTAGAGATCTGTTCTTCATAAGTGAGTTCAAGACCATTTGAGGTCATTACAAACCCACCAACTTTAATCTTACCATCATGGATTTGGTTGTGATGCTCTTTACAAAGTGGAACAAGGTTGTGTTTTGAGTCTTTATGAAAATGCCCAATAAAACCAGAAGAGTTTGCTAATGCTTGGTTGTTTATATGGTGAACATCTTCAGCCATTGCTCCACAGATTACACATTTTGTTACATATAACTCTTTGTTGTATTTAGAAGTTTTTTTCTTCACTAACAACTCTAACTCATCAAAGTCTTTAGCTAATCTTTTTCGTATCTTATTCGCAATATCTAAGAACTCTTCATCCATATGAAGTGATTTTGCAAATTCTAAACCATATATACTAGAACCACTTCCAGCTTGAAGGATACGGTTAAAAAGAAGTGTATCTTTATCTTCATCATACTCAACACTTAAGTGCAAATCGACAACATTATCAAGACCTGTTATCTCTTTCATAGTTGAGAGTTGGTGAAGGTGTGTTGCAAACAAGAACAAAGGTCGTAAACGTGCTAGTTTTATAATAGCAGATGAAACTATCGCTACACCTGAAAGTGTTTCAGTCCCATGGCTTATCTCGTCTCCAAGTATAAGAGAGCGAGTCGTAGCACGGTTAAAGATATTTTTCATCTCCATCATCTCAACTGCGAAAGTTGAAAGACCTTTTGCTAAGTTATCTCGCGATACGATTCTAGTAAAGATAGAATCAAAAAGTGAAAATTTCATAACAGATGCAGAGACAAAAAAGCCAGATTGAGCCATAAGGGTAGCAATCCCTACACTTTTCATCAAAGATGACTTACCACTAGAGTTTATCCCATAAAGTAAGACACCATTAATATCGTGCCCATCATGTACAGAGACATCAAGCATTACAGTTTTTGGATGTGGCAAATCCATATAGTCTCGATTTCCCATAACTATATCATTTGGAACATAGATACCTGAACGCTCTTGAATCTCAATAAGAGGATGACGTAGTTGCATAATCTGCATAAAGTTTTCATCTGACTCAACATCAACTATCATCGGTCTTGAGTGGTTATGCATCTCAGCTACTTTAGATGATGACACTGCAACATCGAGGTCTGAAACATAAGAGATAACCCTATCAAAAAGTAGTGAGTATCGTCTCTCATAAACAGCTTGAAGTTTGATAAATCTCTCTTTCACCAAGACTACAATTTTTCTACGGTTTTTCATGATTTTATCTGAAAGAGTATCGGTGAAACTAGATGTTATTTTTACAGAATTTGTAAGTTTTTTTACCACAAACTTAGAAAACTCTTCATCTTTTTTAAACTCCTCTTCTATCATTGAGAAACGGTTTTTACTAAGTGATATATAATAACCCTCTTTTTCTAAAAGCCCAAGTGTCACAAGACGATTAGAGCTACCTGCATTTACTTTTTCTAAAATGACTTCGATATTACTCATAATATCTTCAAAAGCCACAAGCATAGTTAAATTTTCTTTTACAAGCGTATCGATTACCTCATCAACTCCGCTCATTAAAAAGTTTTCATCTACTGTGTTGTTTGTGAAACGACGAGATACATCAAGATCTATACTTTTACTAATATCTCGCAAAAATTCGTCAAGCTCACTCTCATGAAAAGGTGTTTTTTGAATCTTATGTTTTTTAACATATAACATCAACTCTTTTACACTCTCCATAGATTCATAAACATGATTCATCTCAAAGGGGTGAAGTCGGCTAAGATTTAAGCGGCGAGATAATCTCTCAAGGTCATAAACACCACGCATCATCTCATCTAAGTAACGAGTATGAGAGTTTACTCTCTCTATGAGATTATATCTGCGTTCAAGTTCATCTTTTTCCATGATAGGGTTTAGTAAACGCTCTTTTAAAAGCCTACGACCTATTGCCGTTGCAGATTTGTCCATCATTTTTAAAAGAGTGAACTCTTTTTTATCTTTTGAAATTATTCCAACCTGTTCTAAGGCGTTGTTTCCAAGGTACATAAAGCGGCGATTATCAATAAGACGAGGCATATTTAGTTTTTGAACTATATGCATGTCATGCTCTATCACAAAGTGAATAAGAACTGCCAAAGCCTCTGTAATCATGGGACTTCGTTCTAAATCCAAATGCTCTATCGGTGAAAGAAGTGAGCGAATCTGATAAACCTCACGGAAAAGTTCATTTTGAAACTCTATACGAGGTCGTGTGTTATTTACAGAGTAGTGGTAATGTTCTGAGATTTCTAAGTATTGGATTATATGTTTTTGATTTATAGACTCATTTAAAAAACTGATAACTACTTCGCTAGTACGGTAAATATTTAAAAGGTTAAAAATTTCATCAAGTGCATAAGATGGGTCTTCACTTGTTCCATGAGTTTCATAAAGCCAAGTTTTTCCAGTTGTGACATCTATTGCAGAGTATCCAACAGAGTAAATATCTTTGTATTGGTCAACTAAAACAGAGACTATGTAGTTATCATCATTATCTACAATATGATCAAAGTTAGTTCCCGGTGATACAATTTGAGAAACATAACGAGAAATTTTAGGTGGATTACCTTTTTGTTTTACAACTATGATAGTGTACTTTTGCTCTTGAATGAGTCTGTTTAAGTAGCGCTCAAAACTAACAGCAGGCACTCCAGCTAAGAGTGGGTTTCTATCTGAGTTTTCAACTATGCTTTTGTTCTTTTTTGTAAGTTGTATATTTAGTAGTTCAGCTATCTCTTTAGCTTTACCAATCTGTTCCTCATCATTGTTAACTTCATATACTTCAAAAAAAGTACCAATCTCCATAAACACAACAGTATCCGAGCCATATTTATTTTCAAAATATCTTTGCAGGTCAAAATATGTTTGTGTTAGGAGTTTGTCTTTGTTATCTAATATCGAACTTACATCTGATGCGGTCATTTACTACTTTTCTACTCTTTTATTTATGGTTGCGATTATAGCATAAAGTGTTTTATGCTAAAATACTTTATGCAAATAATTAACGAAACATTTTTAGAACTTGGTACTCATAACAATGGTGAAGTGAGTGATAATCAACTTATTTTATTAGATATTGATTTAGATAAAAAAGATACTTGGCAAGAGGAAGCTATAGGGAAAAATATATCTGATGCTAGGGCTGAACTATTTGTTCTACTTAAAGATATTACAGCAAAAACAAATCAAGATAAGATTATAAAAAACTACAAAGAGTTACAAAAATTTAGAAAAGCTCCAATGGTTGAAGATAAGCAACAAATTCCACAAGAGGAAAAACCTAAAAATGCGGAAGTAATTATCTACTGCGATGGTGGCTGTTCACCAAACCCTGGGAAATCAGGTTCTGGTATAGCAATTTATCGTAACGGTAAAGTAGATGAACTTTGGTACGGTCTTTATCAAGAGATGGGTACTAATAATACTGCAGAACTAAATGCACTTTACAACTCACTTTTGTTTGCTCAAGAGGAGATCAAAAATAAAAATAAAGTTGAGATAAAATGTGACTCTATGTACTCCATAAATTGCATTACAACCTGGGCACAAGGTTGGGAAAAAAATGGATGGAAAAAAAAAGGTGGCGAGATAAAAAATCTTGAAATAATTCAAAAATCTTATGCACTTTATAATCAAATAAAAAATAAAATATCATTATCTCATATTAAAGCTCATGTTGGTTTAGAGGGTAATGAGTTAGCTGACAGAATGACTATTTACGCTAGAAAAATGAAAAATAAAAGTTTAATTAAATATGAAAAAAATATTAATGTTGAAGAAATTTTAAATATGATGGTATAAAGTTTGCTTTATATTAAGACTAAAACAGTATACTAAACTTTATAATTTTTATAATGGAAACAAATAATGAATAAAAAAACATTACTCTTACTATTATCATGTTCTATATTAATCTCTCAGGATTTAAAAACAACTATTAACGAAGTACTTTCAACAAATCCTATTATTTTAGAAAGATTAAAAAACTATAATGCTACAAAAGAAGATATAACAATAGCTCAAGCTGGTTATTACCCTAAAATTGACTTAACATTAGGTGTCGGTAGGGAGTATACAGATAAACCAGATGCTGTCGCACCAGCAAATGATTCATTTGACTTTACA
>CAZZAZ010000117.1:0-5310 GCA_964652355.1 uncultured Sulfurimonas sp.
TTGGAACAGCAACAGCTGCCAATATACCTAAAATAACGATTACGAAAATCAACTCTATCATTGTAAAACCAGCTCTTTTCATAAAAAGCTCCTTTAATATTTAAAAAAAATAGCTACACTTGTAACCTTGAGAGCCATTATGCGTAAGATAGCATAAAAACTTGCTTAAATCATCAAAATCTTTATATAAGTTTATTTAATATTATACTAGGTTATTCTAAACATTAAAATGTCTTCTATTTATCTTTTTTAATAATAGTGGAACTATAATTGCTTATTTATAAATATAATTTAAAGAAGGAGTATTAAATGGGTTTGATCGATTACCATTCATCATTATCAATGGGCGTTGCAAAACAAGCACTTGACTATAGATCAATTCGTCAAGATATGATAAGTTCAAATATTGCAAACGCTGATACTCCTTTTTATAGACCCCGTGATGTTAGATTTGAAGATGCTCTTGCAATAGAGCGTGCAAAAGTAACAAAACAAGATTCTCCAAAACTAGAAATGGCTCAAACAAATGGTGCACATATTGAACTTCAAGATGATAGAAGTTTTTCAAGAGCAAGTACATTTTTTCGTGATGGACATATGGCTAGAAATGATGGAAATAGTGTTGATTTAGATGTAGAGACAACAGAGATGAGTAAAAACTCTATCATGTTTAATGCTCTTGTTAGTGCTATAAAAAAAGAGGCATCAATCTTTAGAAGTGTTATAGATGCATCTGCTAAAGTACAGTAAGGTAGGATGGTATAATGAGTAATTTTATGAGTAGCTTTGATATATCTGGTTATGGTTTATCAGCACAACGCGTTCGTGTAAATACAATCTCTCAAAATATTGCTAATGCTCAAACAACTAGGACTGATGAGGGTGGACCTTACAGACGAAAACAGGTTGTTTTTAAAGCTATTGACTTTAACCAACAGTTTAACAAAGCTATCCAAGGGATGACTGATAGCGCTAAATTTGAAGACCCTTTAAACGAAGGAGATTTTGGTAAAAAAGTAAATCCTGCTATAATGAGTGTAGTTATAGATAAAATTTCGCGTGATGATTCACAGCCAAAGATGAAATTTGATCCTTCACACCCAGATGCAGATGCAAATGGTTATGTTGCGTATCCAAATATTAATCCTGTGATAGAAATGGCCGATTTAGTAGAAGCGACTAGAAGTTACCAAGCAAATGTTGCGGCATTTGAGAGTACAAAAAATATAGCTAACAGTGCTATTTCACTGTTACAATAAGAATGGAGATAAAAAATGGCAGTTGTTAATGGTGTCTTAGGAAGTTCAACAGCAGAACTCTTAAAACAAAAAAATAAACTTGACTCAAAAGGTGGCGAAGCATTTGCTGATCATCTTAAATCTGCTCTAGATGAAGAAAATAAACTTCAAATAGAAGGGGATAAAGCTCTTGGAGATATTGCTACTGGTCAGGTAAAAGATTTACATCAGGCTGCTATGTCTATCGGTAAAGCTGAAACAAGTATGAAACTAATGTTAGAGATTCGTAACAAAGCACTAAATGCATATAAAGAGTTAGGTCGTACTCAACTATAAACTGCTATAATTTTCTAAAAATAAACTAAGTGGAAATATGGTCAATCAAAATAAAAGTAAAAAAATATTTCTACTATTTTCACTACTAAGTTTAGGGTTCATAATATTTTTAGGCGTTATGCTTATAAATGTTGTAAAATCTCGCCATAGTCCATCTCTTTATGCAAAATCAACCTCAAAAGCAAATCGTGGTTCTATCATATCTGCCGATGGGTTTAATATAGCTACAAGTACAAAACTCTATAAAGCTGTTGTAAATACTCGCTATATTGACCCTCAAAAAAAAGAATTATTTGTAGAACTTTTTTCTATCTACTCTGGGATTGATTCTAAAACAATAAAAAAGAAACTTAAAAAAAGAAAAGGTGTAGTTGTACTATCTTACAATGTAAGAGAAAAACGCGCACAATACTTGAAAAAACTAGGATATGAACTAAGACGACTAAAAGTTTTTAAAGAGCTAAAAAATAAAAAAACTGGAAGAATGTCTCTTCATGGTCTAAGTATCATAGAGAGTGGTGAAAGCCGTGAATACCCTTACGGAAATCTACTTACACCAATCATCGGTTACCCACACAAAGCTGAGGATCATGGGTACACTTATATAAAAGGTGTTAAAGGTTTAGAAAAAAAGTTTAACACAGAACTCTCGGCTAAACAAAAAGAGATTAGTCAAGGTAAACGCGATGTAAACAGCTACATCATCTTCAATAAAGAGAGTTTTTCAAAACCTGCTATCAACGGACTTGATATAAAACTAAACATACCAGTAGTACTTCAAATAAAAATAGAAAACATGCTCGATGGTATGAAAAAAGAGCTTCGTGCAAAACAGATTATGATAGCTATCATGGACTCTAAAACTGGTGAAGTACTCTCAATGGCATCTTCAAATAGATTTTTACCAAAACATATCAAAAGAACTGACTATCCATCTCTTAGAAGTGGGATGATAGAGTATAGCTTTGAGCCTGGTTCTGTTATAAAAGTTATAACATTTTCTTTACTCTTAGACAAAGGTTTGATAAACCCTTATGATCTGGTAAACGGACATAATGGTCGTTTTAAAATTGGACGAAAAACAATAACAGATGAGCACAAATTTGCTTGGCTATCAGCTGAAGATGTCATAGTTCACTCTTCAAATGTTGGTATTGCACAACTAGCTCAAAAACTTACTGGTAGTGAGTTTCATGAGGGCTTAAAAAGTTTTGGTTTTACCCAACCATCTACACCAGACTTAATTTACGAAAAAACTGGATCTATCCCTCATTCAAGTCAATTAAACAACGAAATTTATAAAGCTACCTGTTCTTACGGTTACGGAATGAGAGCGAACCTTATGCAGTTGATGCGTGCTTACTCTGTATTTAACAACAACGGAAGAATGGTTACACCGCGCATAGTAAATCATTTTATAGATAATAATAGACGCAAAATAGTAATACCAAATGAAGAACCTATTCAAGTTATAAAAAGCTCAACTGCCGCAAGAGTAAAAAAAGTACTCATAAAAACTGTAAATAAAGGTACTGGGGTAAAAGCTATAACAAAAGGTTTAGAGATTGGTGGTAAAACTGGGACTGCTCATATAGTTGAAAAAGGTAGATATGTTAGAAAATATAACACCGCTTTTATGGGCTTTGTAAATGATACTGACCATAAATATACTATGGGAGTTATAGTTATTCAGCCTAAAAAAAGTCAATTTGCAGCTCAAACTGCAGTTCCAACTTTTAAAAAGGCTGTTGGGATTTTAGTCGAAGAGGGATATTTAAAGCCAAATATTGTCGAGTAACCTAGTCTCCCCTACTTTTACTTCTACTAAAACAACACTATTTCCTAACTCTACTTCATCAATAGGTTCAAAATCTCTGTTTAAAATTTCAACATAAAAAATCTCTAATGATGCTAAGTGTTCACGCATTTTTGAGACTATCTCTTTTGTATCAAGTATATTTTTCGAAACCATACTTGCACATAGGTAAAGTGATGATGAAATTTTTAAAGCTTCTTTTCTCTGTTTATCACTTAAGTAAACATTTCTAGAGCTTCTAGCAAGTCCATCACTTTCACGAACAGTATCCACTGGGACTATCTCTACACTCATAAAAAATTGTTTTACCATTAAAGTAATTAAGTTTAGTTGTTGTGCATCTTTTTTACCAAAGTAAACTCGAGTAGGAGATACCATGTTTAAAAGCTTCATAACTACTGTTAGAACACCGTTAAAGTGTGAAGGTCGACTCATACCCTCTAAAACGAAACCTCGTATATTTGGCGCAAGTATACTAACCTCGTCATTACCATACACATCTTCTACTTGAGGAAAGAACAATACATCTACACCAGCTAACTCACAGATTTTTTTATCTGCTTCATCTTTTCTAGGATACTTACTTAAATCTTCACCTTGAGAAAATTGTGTTGGATTTACAAAAATTGAAACTACTACTAAATCATTGTTTCTTTTGGCCTCACTAATCAGTGATACATGTCCATCATGAAGTGCACCCATAGTTGGTACAAAACCAATACTTTGGTTTTTATTTTTCAGATAAATTTTTAATTCTTGAGGGTTGCTAATAATCTTCATTTTAAGTCCAAATATAATATAATCATAATTATATAACAAATAGGTTTATTTATGGATAATTACGAATACACAGAACTTTTAAAAAATTTAACTTTAAAGATGGATAATATCACAGGTGTAGTTCAACCAGATAAACTACAAACTAGACTCGATGAGATTCAAGAGCTTGAAAATGACCAAGACTTCTGGAACGATGCTAGTTATGCTGCAAAAATTCAAAAAGAAAAAACTCAACTAGAGCGCAAACTAGAAAAATATTCTATTGCCAAAAATGCTATTGGAGATGCTAAAGAGCTTTACGATATGGCAAAAGATGAGAATGATGAAGAGACTATCGATGAGTGTTTTAACTCAGCCGATGAACTAAATCAGCAGATTTTAAATATGGAGATTGAAGTACTGCTAAGTGAGGAGATGGATGCTAATAATGCTATTTTATCTATTCACCCAGGTGCTGGTGGGACAGAATCTCAAGACTGGGCAGAGATGCTTCTTCGTATGTATAAGCGTTGGGCAGAGAGACGTGGGTTTAGTGTAGAGTTACTTGACTACCAAAGTGGTGAAGAAGCGGGAATAAAAGATGCATCGATACTCATAAAAGGTATTAATGCCTATGGATACTTAAAAGTTGAAAATGGGATTCACCGTTTAGTTCGCATAAGCCCATTTGATTCAAATGCGAAAAGACATACTTCATTTAGCTCTGTGATGGTTTCACCAGAAGTTGATGATGATATTGATATAGTTGTTGAAGATAAAGACATTCGAATAGATACTTATCGTGCCTCTGGTTCTGGTGGACAACATGTAAACAAAACAGAATCAGCGATTAGAATCACTCATATAGAAACGAATGTAGTAGTTCAATGTCAAAACGATAGAAGCCAACATAAAAATAAAGCAACTGCTATGAAGATGCTAAAATCTCGTCTTTACGAACTTGAACTAGAAGCTCAAAAAGCTGAAACTGCTGGAGTTGCAAAAAGTGAAATCGGCTGGGGTCATCAAATTCGTTCTTACGTTATGCAACCATACCAACAAGTAAAAGATACAAGAAGTAATGAAGCTTACTCAAATGTATCAGGGATACTTGATGGGGATATTGATAAGATGATAGAGGGTGTGCTTATCGCTCAGAAT
>CAZZAZ010000118.1:0-5252 GCA_964652355.1 uncultured Sulfurimonas sp.
CAAGTTGTGTGAAGCAAGATAAGATTTTAACAACTTCTCTAAGCATGTAGACGTTAGGAGTAGCTTGGTTTTGGACTCCGGTTCGATTCCGGACGTCTCCACCAATTCAATCCATCTCAATCAATCCCAAAACATCTCAAAACAACCTAAACTACGAACTACAAAGACTTAAATTAAATATTATTCTTGTCTCAATCAATGTATCTATAAATCAAACTATGATATACTTACTTAGATTAAAAAAGAGGTTTATTATGCAAGATAAAAATAGTATTTTAAATTATCTAAAAGAGCATTATCAAGAATTTCATGATAAATACAGCGTAGAACAAATAGGCTTATTTGGAAGTTATGCGAGAGATGAAGCTACCAAAGATAGTGATATTGATATTCTTGTAACTATGAAACCATCTTTATTTGATATGGTAGCTATTAAAGAACAGATAGAAGAAGATCTACATAAAAGAGTAGATATTATAAGAGAGCATAAAAACATAAAACCTTTTTTCTTAGAGATGATAAAGAGAGATATTGTATATGTCTAATGATAAAGTTAAAATGATTTTATCAACGCTTGAAGATATTAAGTAGACGCATTGAATTTTAGGGGTTAATCAGGGGGTTAAAATTTAAACCATCTCCTATAAGTGCCTAAAACAAGGAAACTTACATTCCGGACATCTCCACCAAAATACTAAAAAGAAAACTAATGCCAAAATCATTCAAACCAGCATTTGGTCTAAAAAACAAACATTTACAAACACTTTACTCTTCATTATTTAGAAAAGATTTAAAATTAAACTTTGAAATTGAAATTTTTGAATTTGATGATAAAGATTTTGTTGATTGCTACTGGTACAATAAACAAAACGATAAAGATATCGTTGTTCTTTTTCATGGGCTAGCAGGTTCTTTTAAATCTCCATATATTCAAGGAACAATGAAAACATTATCTGAAAATGGATTTTCTCCTGTTCTTATGCATTTTCGGGGTTGTTCTGGAAGAGATAATAAACTTCCAAGAGCTTATCATAGTGGAGATACTAATGATGCTCTATCCTTTTTAAAATCTATAAAAAAAAGATTTCCAAACTCTAAAATATTTGCTATTGGATATTCACTTGGTGGGAATATGCTACTTAAACTTTTAGGAGAACTAAAAGAAAATAAACTTATAGAAAAAGCCATTTCAGTTTCTGCACCATTACAACTAGATATATCTGCCAATAAAATGAATAAAGGTCTTTCTAAATTTTATCAAGCTTATTTACTAAAAGACTTAAAGCAACAACTTAAAAAAAAATATAATCAGCATGATATGCAATCTCTTATAAAGTTAAACAAACAAGAGATTAAAACTTTAAGAAATTTTTGGCAGTTTGATGATGTATATACAGCAAAAATACATGGTTATGAATCAGCATCTGATTACTATAAAAAATCATCAGCTAAACAATACCTAAAAGATATACAAACTCAAACTTTAATTATTCATGCCCTTGATGACCCATTTATGACTCCTGAGATTTTACCTTCAAAAAATGGACTATCCAAAAATATAATACTTGAAATCTATCCAAATGGTGGACATGTAGGATTTATTGGTGGAACTATTTTTAGACCTATTTATTGGTTAGAGAAAAGAATAATAGATTTTTTAAAAAATTAAATTATATGGATGATATATTTTGTGGATGATTATTGCTTTGAGTAATTTGTACACTTGTTTATGTTGATTGCCACCTAAGTATTTTATACTTTAAAGTTCAAGGATATATGATGAACTGATCAAAATAAGAGATTTATAAATATGGTGAAAGTCACTTTAATGCTTGATGATAAAGGGGGTTGATTCTCATGAAAATTTGACACTTTATGACATTTTTTTCCATTGTAATAGTATTGAGATATTTTTTGGGTACAATCATATTTAAAAAAAAACACTTTGGAAATGAAAATGTCATTTGAATTAAAAGATTTAAAAGAACATAACTCTGATTTATTAAATTTACTAACCCAACATCTACCAGATATGTTGTGGGTTAAAGACCTTAATGGTATTTACTCATACGCTAATAAAGCGATTTGTGACAACTTACTTATGGCTAAAGATACACAAGAGCCAATAGGTAAAGGTGATGTATTTTTTGCGATGAGAGAAAGAGAAGCTCATAAAGACAAGCCTGATTGGCATACGTTTGGTGAACTTTGTTTTAATAGTGACCAAGTTGTAATAGACAACGATGAACCGATGAAATTTGAAGAGTATGGAAATATAAAAGGGAAACTGGTCTACCTTGAAGTTTATAAGGCTCCCTTTTATGATAAAAATGGAAAAACAATAGGAACTGTTGGAGCAGGACGAGATATAACAAAGTTAAAAACTATGCAACTTGATTTAGAAAAGAATCTAAAACTTCTTGAAGATCAAAGACAAATGCTAGAGTACCAAGCAAATCATGATTCACTTACAAATCTTCCAAATCGTGTTTTATTTATGGATAGACTTGAACAATCAATAGAAGTCTCAAAAAGAAATAATAAACTAACTGCAGTAATTTTTATGGATTTAGATCATTTTAAAGAGATAAATGATTCACTTGGACATAATATAGGGGATAAGGTTTTAGTGGAAGCGAGTCTTAGAATGAGAGAAAAAATGCGTAAATCAGACACTCTATCAAGACTCGGTGGAGATGAATTCTGTGTAATACTAAATGATTTAGAACATATCAACAATATATCTGAAATCATACAACATGGTATGGATGTCTTTAAAAAACCATTTATTATTGACAACTCTACTCTTCATGTATCAATGAGTGTTGGTGTCTCTGTATATCCATATGATGGAACTAATGCCAATGAATTACTTAAAAATGCAGATGCAGCGATGTATAAAGCAAAAGAGTTAGGTCGAAATACTTTTAGTTTTTATGACGAAGAGATGACAAAAAAAGCCTTTGAAAAAGTTTTTTTAGAAACTGAACTTAGAAAAGCATTTAAAAATGATGAACTTTTAGTTTATTACCAACCACAGATAAATGCTTTAACAAATAAAATGGTAGGGATGGAAGCATTAGCAAGATGGCAACACTCAACTATGGGATTCATTATGCCTAGTAGATTTATACCACTAGCTGAAAATAATGGAATGATAATTGAACTAGATCGAATTATTATGAAAAAATCAATTACACAATTTGCTTCGTGGAGAAAAAACTATCAATATGAAGGCAAGTTATCCATAAACCTAACAATAAAACAAATAGAAACTAATGATTTAATTACTTTTATAAAAGAAACAATTACAGAAGCAGATGTACCTTTCAACCGTATAGAGTTTGAAGTAACTGAATCACAAATTATGAATGATCCAGAATCTTCTATTGCTGCACTAAAAGAGATAAGTAAGCTTGGAATATCATTAGCGATTGATGATTTTGGAACTGGATATTCATCTTTGTCTTATTTGAAGAAATTACCTATTCACAAACTAAAAGTTGATAAATCATTTATAGATAATCTTCCTCACGATGCTGAAGATGCTGCAATAAGTAAAACTGTTATAAATTTATGTGAAAACCTTAACTTACAAGTAATAGCGGAAGGTGTAGAGACTGATGAACAAAAGAAGTTTTTACTTGAAAACAATTGTAACTATATACAAGGTTACTTATTTTCAAGACCTTTATCAGTAGAAGATATGCAAGAATATTTAAGTAACTCATAATTGATACAAGAATCTTGATCTCCTAAATCACAAGCTTTTTTAAAAAGTAATACAGCTTTTTCTAAATCTTGGTTTATCTCATCATCTTCATAAAAGATAAGTGCTAGATTAAAACAAGCTTTTTCATGATTGTTTTCACAAGCTTTTTTATATGCTCGAACAGCACCCTCTTTATCTACACTAACTCCAAAACCATCAGTATATATCTTTCCTAAGTTGTAACAACCATCTATGTAATTTTCTTTACAAGCTTTATAGTAAAGCCCCTCTGCTTTTCTAGAATCTTTAGCTATTCCATAACCATATGAGTACATAAGTCCAAGATTAAAACATGCTTTTGTATTTCCAGAATCACATGACTTTATATACAAGTTTTTTGCTCTTTTTTTATCCTCGTCTACATCTACCCCATGTTCATAGTTATAGGCCTTATCATAACACTCTTGAGCACTTAATAGTGTACATTTATCGGCATATAAATTTGCGGAGAGTACATATATAATTAAAAATAATATCTGTTTCATTTTTATCCACTTTATTTTATAATTAAAAATTATATCATTTTTTGTTTAACTTAAGCACATTTGAAAGACTAAAGAGATAATATATAATAAATTTAAAATCCCTTGGAGTATTTATGATAATAAAGATTTTTCTACTTAGTATTTTATCTATCAGTTTGTTTGCAATTAGCAACGAAGATGTCGCTAAAAAGAGTGAAGCGGTTATGAGTGGGTTTGAAGATTCAAATTCAAATATGATTATGACATTGATAAACGCAAATAATCAAAAACGTAAAAGAAAAATGAAGATGATTATTCTAGAAAAAGATTCTGGTGATAAATCTCTGATGACATTTCTTTCACCGGCAGATGTTAAAGGAACTAAGTTTTTAAACTATGAACATATAAACAAAGATGATGACCAATGGCTTTACCTTCCAGCACTTAAACGTGTTAAAAGAATTGCATCAAAAAATAAATCTGGTTCATTTATGGGTAGTGAATTTTCATATGAGGACCTTAGTTCATTTAGTATCCAAAAATATAACTTTAGTGGTGAAGCTGAGTTAGTTAAGCTAAATGGTATAGATACGTATAAAGGATCAAGAGTTCCAAAAAGTAAAAACTCTGGTTATACAAAACAAATATCTTGGATAGATTCTAAAAACTTTTTAATTCAAAAAGTTGAATATTATGACCGTAAACATGAACTATTAAAAACATCTGTATTCGAAGATTACAAAAAAATATCTGGTATTTGGCGTATTGGCAAGATGACTATGACAAACCATCAAAATGATAAAAAAACTATCTTAGTTTGGGAAAATGAAACAATTAAAAATGGACTTAAAGAGAAAAACTTTCATAAACGTGTTTTGAAAAAAAGGTAATTTAAATTTCAATGCGTTTTATTCTTATACTTTTCCTTACTGCAAGTTTTGCTTATGCAAAATCAAAAGAAAGTTGTTACTCAGTTCAACTTACTAGTTTTGTATATAAAAACAACTCTGAGTACA
>CAZZAZ010000119.1:0-5125 GCA_964652355.1 uncultured Sulfurimonas sp.
CTCTCTTTCAGAAAGATATAAAATCATGCCTCGTCGTTTAACAGGTAACTGTAAACGTCACCAAGATATGATTTCAACAGTAATCAAACGTGCTCGTGCAGCTGCACTAGTTCCATATACAGTAACTCGTAAAACTGTAATTACTGCACCATTTGAAAACCTAAAATAGACTTTTTAAACCTCTAAAATATTTTCAGCTTCGGCTGGAATATTTTTTGCTATTAGTTACTTAAAAAAGTATTTATATGCACCATATTTTAACTATCTTACTACTGCTGACTATAAGTTATGCAAAACCAAATGACTACTCTATAATTATCAACGAACCATTTAATAACTCTCTCTTAGATGTTACACAAGATTATGACCGTTCAATTACGGCTGTAGGATTTGTACGTCAGTACAAAGATACTAGTGCTTCTTCTGGTTTAACTTACTCCAATCCGTTTGATTATCTATCAAGTGTATCTGACTCTTTTGGCTCACAAATGCACCTAATAAAAATAGATAAAGATAATGGAGATATAAAACTAAGGAAATCATCATCTCTAGAAAAATTTTCAGAAGCGATCGCTGTGGTGAAAACACCATCTAATGGTTATTTTATAGGTGGTTATACACTAGATGGTTCTCTACTACTTGCAAAGTTAAACTCAAACGGTGAAGTAATTATAAAAAGAGAATTTGGTACAAAAAACTATGACAGGATGAATAACTTGATTCTTTTAAGTGATGGGGGTGTATTAGCAATTGGCTCATCTACAACTACAAGGGACCAAGCTGATAGTATGTTTGAAACAGGTTTAGGTTTAAATGATATTTATATCGCTAGATTTTCAAAAAACGGTGAAAAACTATGGAGTAAAAAATATGGTACAACTTTTGATGATATGGGAGTTGATGCAGTTGAGGCAAGGGATGGTTCTATTGTAGTTTTAAGCCAAACAAACCATGATAACAATAGGGATATAACACTAATGAGAATTGGTGAAAACGGCAACAAAATATGGTTAAAACATTATGAAACAAAAAAACAATCAACTCCATATAAAATAATTAAACTAAAAAATGATAAGTTTATAGTATCTATATCTGAACTTGATGATATGCATAAAGAACAAATAAGACTTATAAAGTTTGATTTACAAAGAAATATACTTGCAGACAGAGAAATATATACAACATACTCTTCGGCTATTAAAGATATAAAAGAGTTCTCAAACTCCAATCTTATAGCAGTTGGTTATGCAAGAGACAGTTATAATACTGATGGTTTAGTTATGTTACTAGACAGCGATTTTGGACTACTTTATCAAGAACACTACGGTACAGAAAATTATGACGAATTTAATGCTGTGACAATTTTAAATAACTCACAATCAGTAGTTGTTGGTGTGAATACTGCTGAGGGAAGTCAAGAGTCCAACATGTGGATAGTAAAACTTAACAGAGATATATCTATGGCTCAAAAATCTAATAAAACTGTTGATATATATAACTCTCTGAAAATATTATTTAAAAAAGAGATAGATACAAATAAAATTGAGATACGAGAAGATTTATCTATAAGTCTTGTTGATAAATCTCTAAATTTTGAAGTTGGAAAATATGCTTTAAATAAAAAACAAAAAGATTTTTTACACGGTTTTTCTCATAAACTATTTAACTTTTTAAAAACGAATCAAAACCTAGTAAAAACTTTAGAGATAAATGGGCATACATCGAGTGAATGGGGTGGTGTAGATTTTACAAACAATTACCTAAAAAATGAGAAACTATCTATGAGTCGTGCTTACTCAGCACTAGAGTTCATGTTTAAACTTCAAGATTTAAAAACTCAAAAAGTTATGTCAAATATAATTAAGGGTTCTGGTTTAGGCTACTCACAAAAAGTATTTTTTAATGAGTATGAGGATAAAAAGAACTCAAGAAGAGTATCCTTTAAAATTATTCTGAATAACCAAAAGATTTAGCACGGAAATCTAAACGAACTTTGTCTTGTTTTAGTTTCTTATATAGTTTATACTTAGCTTTTTCAAGCTCCTCATCACTATAATCGAATGCTGATTTCAGTTCAGCATCTTCTATTTGAGCACTATCCATTGCAAAAAGTCTTAACTCTTTTTTTGTAAGTTTTGCTTTTAAAATAGCATATAAGGATTTATCATCTGCAATTAAATCTTCAATATTTTCTTTACAAAATCTTGCAATCATTTGTCTAAAATTATTTTCTTCGTTGTATTGTCTCCAAACTGAGTTGTCTAACATTATATTTTCTCCAATATTTTTCTTAAATCTTTTTCTTTTATTATTATGTTTGCTTCACGCTCTAAAATCTCTCTAGCACAAAAAGCTACACGTGTCCCTGCATGAGCAAACATGCTTAAATCATTTGCACCATCACCACATACTAAAGTTTCATCTTCACTTACACCCAAAATATTTTGTAAACGAGTAAGCATATCACCTTTTGAGTAGTTAAACATCATATCTCCACCAACAAGGCCCGTAAGTATTCCATTTTTTTCATGTAATACATTTGAAAAATCTGCATCATATCCTAAAATATCTTTTGCATACCCTGTAGCTGAACGAAAACCACCAGAGAAACAAACAACCGTAATCCCTTTTTCTTTAAGAGCTGATATGGTCTCTTTTGCCCCTAGCATGTATGGAAGGTTTTGTGATATCTTCTCTACAGCTGAGTAATCAAGACCTTTTAAAAGCCCTACTCTTTGCTGAAGTGACTCAAAAAAATCAAGTCTTCCACTCATAGCTTCTTCAGTAATTGCAGCTACTTTTTCACCAAGACCAAGTTCCTCTGCAAAAAAATCAATAGTCTCACCATCCATAAGTGTAGAATCGAAGTCAAAAACAGCAAGTTTTAGCATAAATTTTCTCTCTTTTGTATATAATGTCGCAATTATAGCGAATTAGGATTTTTTTTGTTTGAAACACTTATAGATAAACTTAAAAACGATACATATATTACACTTGAAACCACACCTGGTCATTCACCACTTTTTTCACCAATCGTTGAAAAAATTGCAGACTTAGGTTTAGATAAACTTGTAGATGGATTCTCAACTACGGACAATCCACTAGCAAAACTAAAGTATAACTCTCTTTTTGCTGCAAAAATATTGCAAGATAGATTTTCTAAACCTGTTATTGCTACAATGAGTATGCGTGATAGAAATAAAATAGCACTTCAATCAGACCTACTTGGAGCTAATGAGGTAGATATTAGAGCAATACTAGCACTAACTGGAGATCCTGCAACTATATCTGATCAACCACATTCAAAAGGTGTTTTTGAAGCAGACAGCACAATGTTACTAGAGATCATCTCATGTTTTAATTCTGGTATAAATTATGCTGGTAAACCATTAGCATGTAAACCAAAAGAGCTTTACCCATTTGCTGTGGTAAACTCTTTTGCTAAAAATCCTCGTACACTTCAAAAGAAAATGCAAAAAAAGATTAAAAATGGAGCATTAGGCATAATAACTCAACCTGTATATGATGTAAAAAATGCAAAGCAACTTTTAGAACTTTTAGATAACGCGAACAAAGAGTGTTGTCCAGAAAATAAACAAGCACAGCTTATACTTGGAATATTTCCAATCACTAAACTTCGTACTGCACAATTTCTCTCCGCACATGTCCCAGGAATTCATGTTCCAGATACCTGGATAGAAAAGTTAAGAATCGCCCATGCACAAGGGGAAGAGGAAGAATACAAAGTTGGTTTTGAACTTAGTAAAAATCTTTTTGATGAGATAAAAGCACTTCATCCAAAGATTCACCTAATGACAGCAAACCAGTTCAAACTAGCACACGATATACTAAAATAATAGGGTAACAAATGATAGACTTAAAACTACTACAAAAAGATTTTGATGGTACAAGTAAAAAACTTATGCGTAAAGGCGTTAGCCAAGAACTACTAAATGAATTAAAAGAAAAAAATGAAGAGGTTAAAAAAGCAAAACTAAGTTTTGAAACACTTCAAGCACTTCAAAATTCTATGAGTAAAGAGTTTGGTCAGTACAAACGCGAAGGTAAAGATATATCTGAACTTAAAGCTCGCGTAGATGCAAACAAGATAGTTATAGCCGAAGCTCTAGATATACAAAGAGATGCACTAGAGGCTTTAGAAGCACTTGCTATGGCTATACCAAATATACCTGATGATTCAGTTCCAGATGGTGCTGATGAAGACGATAACATAGAGATAGCAAAAGTTTTAACTCCTCCAAGTTTCTCTTTTACTCCAAAAGAACACTGGGAACTAGCTGAACAAAATGGATGGATAGATTTTGAGCGTGGTGTAAAACTTGCAACTTCAAGATTCTCAGCTTCTTTTGGAATGGGAGCTAGACTTGAACGTGCTCTTATAAACTTTATGCTTGATTTTAACCGTTCTCGTGGATTTGAAGAGGTTAGTGTTCCACAACTTGTAAACCGTACAGCACTTGAAGGGACTGGGCAACTTCCGAAGTTTGAAGATGATTTATACAAAATGGATGGGTTAGAACTGTTTCTTATACCAACTGCTGAAGTTCCAGTAACAAACCTTTACCAAGACGAAATACTTGCAGAAAACCAACTGCCTATCAAGATGACTGCATATACATCATGTTTTAGAAAAGAAGCAGGAGCTGCTGGACGTGATACTCGTGGAATGATAAGACAACATCAATTTCACAAAGTTGAACTTGTAACTATTGCAAACCCATCTGAGAGTGAAAAAATCTTTGACGAGATGGTTCAATGTGCATCAGATATACTTACCGCATTAGAACTTCCACATCGTTTAGTCAATCTTTGTACAGGCGATCTAGGTTTTGGAGCAGCTTACACAACTGACATAGAAGTGTGGTTACCAGGACAAAATACTTACCGCGAAATAAGCTCAATCTCCAACACAAGAGAGTTCCAAGCAAGACGCGCAAAAATCCGTTATAAAGATGGAAAGAAAAACACATTTGTGCATACACTAAACGGTAGCTCTTTAGCTGTTGGTCGTACACTTGTAGCTATTATGGAAAACTTTCAGAATGAAGATGGAAGTATAGATATTCCTAAAGTTTTACATCCTTATTTGGGGATGTAATTTACG
>CAZZAZ010000120.1:0-5086 GCA_964652355.1 uncultured Sulfurimonas sp.
CTCCACTAACTAAACCTACATAACCTGTACCGATAACTGATATTTTCATAAAAAATGTTCCTAAAAAAAATTATTTATCATTTTATCTTAAAAAGGATATAATTCCCCTTATGAAGCAACCTTTTAAGTGGGATAACTATTCCGATCAACCATATCCAATCAAAGATAAACAATACAAAAAACAGATGCGCTCTAATGAGTTTGGCTCTTTGTTTAGAACATTTTTAGTATCATTGTTAGTTTTACCATTTTCTTTACTTATGATGCCATTTGTAAAAAGAAAAGAGATTAAATCAGATGAGTTTTTTTGTCTTGGAGTTGATTATCAAAAAGAACCAGCAGTATCACAGGAACTTTTAAATGAACTGGATATAAAAAGAATCTTAGTTCGTATTAAACTTTGGGAACTAGATACACTTAGCCAACTAAAAGAGTTTGTAGCAAAAAATCCAGATAAAAAAATCACTTTAAAAATCTTACAAGATAGAGAAAATATTGAAGACTTAGAACTTTTAAAAAGAAATCTTACCCGTATATTTAAAGACTTAGAAAACCATATAGATATTTTTGAGATAGGCTCAACTATAAACCGTGCTAAATGGGGATTTTTTTCAGTAGATGAATACTCTCGTTTTTATAAAGTAGCTTATGACTTACAACAAACTGAGTTTAAAAATATAAAGCTAATTGGTAGTGGAGTTATAGACTTTGAGTATCACTTCACCGCTCATACACTCTTTAACTTTTTTAAGATTAAATACAATGGCATCTCAACACTCCTGTATGTAGATAGACGTGGTGCTCCTGAAAATATGCAGATGGGTTTTGCACTTTCAGATAAAATTGCACTTTTAAGTACTATGGTTTGGTTAAGCAAAAAAACTACTCAAGAGCTTCACATCACTGAAACAAACTGGCCTATCTCCAACACTGCACCATATGCTCCAACAAGTGAAACTGAGTGTGTAGATGAAGAGTTATATGCTGATTTTTTACTTAGATACTACCTTATATCTTTTGCTTCACAACAAGTAGATTCTGTATCTTGGCACCAACTAATGGCCCCAGGATATGGACTAATTGATAACCGTGATGGTATCAGAAGAAGAAAAGCATTTCAAACTTACAAGTATATGTGTACAACTTTAAAAAATGCACAATTTTTAAGGCTAGACATAAAAAGAGGCTACTATATACTTCAGTTTTTAGTAGATGATATTCTTTTACAAATTCACTGGTCACTAAAAGAAACTACTCTAAAAAATGAAGATTTTTTTAGCGTTTACTCAAGAGATGGTGAAATGATAAAAGACGAAACTTTACAAATAGGCTCTTCGCCTATTTATATTTACATAGATAAGGCGGTATAATTCCGATATGAAAATATTAATAATCTTACCAAACTGGTTAGGCGACGCTGTTATGGCTAGTTCAGCTGTTGAGTTACTAGCATCAAACTATGAAAATGTAAAATTTACTTTTATTGGTAGTTATGTTTCTATTGAAGCTATGAAGCATCATCCATTATGTGAAAAAGCTATCGTTGATGAAACAAAAAAAGCATCAAGCAGACTAGTAGCTACTTACAAACTAGCAAAAAAGTTAGGTCAATTTGACTTAGCTATAACTTTTAGAAATCATATATACTCATCACTTCTTTTAAAATTTACTGGTACTGTATTTTGTATTGCAAAACAAAAATGGCACTCTAGATTTTTACTATCACATACTCCATATATCGCTAAAACAGGACAACATTTAGCACGTCAATACGCAGAGTTAGCTATGACAAATATAGACACTTGGGATAAACAAACACCAGCAAGTAAGCTTCACATAGATGCTATAAAGTTTGAAAAAGAGACCTTAGGTATAAATGGTGGTGCAGCATTTGGCAGTGCTAAACAATGGTACCCTGAGCGTTTTGCTCAAGTAGCAGCTCACTTTAGTAACAGATACAACATAGTTATCTTAGGTGCACCAAATGAGATGGACATAGCTTCACAGATAGAGGATGAACTAATAATTCAAGGTGTAAAAAACTATGTAAACTTAGCTGGAAAAACAAATGTAAAAGAGCTTTGTGCAAACATAGCTGGTACATCTTTAATGCTTACAAATGACAGTGGACCTATGCATATTGCCGCAGCTTACCAAATCCCTACTATCGCTATCATTGGTCCAACTGAGTACAAACAAACATACCCTTGGAAAAATCCAAAAGGTAAACTTGTACGTCATGACTTAGATTGTGCACCATGTGTAAAGAGAGAGTGTCCACTTAAACATCATGACTGTATGAAGGGTATAAGTTCAGCAGAAGTTATAGAAGCTGTTAAAGAGTTAAATCTTTAACAGCCTTGGATTTTTTGTATAGTTTTTGTAGTACTTTTTCCATCTACAAAATCAACTAACTTTAACTCTGCACTAAATTCAGAACCAACTACTTTTTTACCCTCATAGTCTCCACCTTTTACTAATGTGTCTGGTGAAATCATCTTGATTAAGTCATGTGGTGTATCTTCGCCAAACTCTACTACAAAATCAACAGCCTCTAATGCTGCTAGTAAATAAGCTCTATCCTCAGATATATTTATAGGACGAGATGGACCTTTTAATCTTGATACTGATGCATCAGAGTTTAGTCCAACTATTAAAACATCACCAAAACTTTTTGCAACTTGAAGATACTTTACATGACCAACATGAAGTATATCAAAACAACCATTGGTGAAAACAACTTTTTTACCATTTTTTTTGTATCGCTCTACCACTTTTGTTATCTCATCAAAACTTTTGATATGTGCATCAGATGTACTTTTGTGTAAGGATGCTTCATACTCTTCAATCTCATCCATAGTTACAGTTGCAGAACCGATTTTACCAACAACTACACCAGCAGCAAGGTTTGAAAATGCAGCAACATCTTCTATACTTTTTTTCGCACTTATTGCAAAAGCTATTGAAGCTATCACTGTATCTCCAGCACCAGTTACATCAAAAACCTCTTTTGCAACTGTTGGAAATTTTTTCATTTCACCATCGTAAGTAGCTATTCCATCTTCACTTAGAGTTATTAAAGATATATCTAAATCACAATCTTGTTTTAATTTTATAAGCGCTTGTTTTAAACTATCCTCATCTTTTATATCCATACCAGTCGCGATTATCGCTTCTTTTTTATTTGGTGTTAAAAGATAAGAGCCTTTATATTTTGAAAAATCATTACCTTTTGGATCTACTACAACTTTTACAGAATTTTCTTTTGCTAAGTTTATTACTTCTTGACAAAGTTCATCCGTTAAAACACCTTTATCATAGTCTGATAAAATCACAATATCATATAATGAAATAACTTTTTGCAAAGATGAGATTATACTTTTTACAGATTCTTTTTCTATATTTTCTTTACTCTCTTTATCATATCTCAAAACTTGTTGAGATGCTGCGATTACACGACTTTTTTTAGATGTTTTTCTTGAATCTTGAATAAAAATATTGTTAGTATCTACATCTATCTCTTTTAACATTGCTAAGAGCTCACTCCCTTCATCATCACTACCAATAACACTACTTACACTTACATTTGCTCCAAGAGTTACAAGATTATTTACAACATTCCCAGCGCCACCAAGCACTGTTGTTTCTTTTTTAATATTTACAACCTGCACTGGTGCTTCTGGTGAAATTCTCTCACAAGATCCCCATAGGTAATGATCAATCATTAAGTCACCAACTACGAGTATGTTTGGAGTAAAATCTTTTAACATTTTCATTCTATATTTCCCTCTTTATAGGTTCTTTTTATCTCTGATAAATAAGCTTTTATACCGTCTTCTAAAGTATAGTTTGGCTCAAATCCAAGATATTTTTTTGTATCAATTATATCTGCTTGAGTATGAAACTGATAGTATTTAGTATATGGATTTTTAATCTCTTCATAACTAAGTTTTGTGCCAAGTTGAGTTTGTAAAATATCTACAACATCTAAAAAACTTCTAGATATTGAAGTCCCAACATTATAAATTCCACTTTTTTTTGCAAACATAGCTTTGATATTTGCTTGAATTATATCCTCTATATATATAAAATCTCTATATATTTCGGCACTATTTTCAAAAAGACACGGATTTTTACCAGCTAAAAGTTGATGTCCAAATTGCAAAATCATAGAAGCTGTCGT
Organism: uncultured Sulfurimonas sp.; assembly: GCA_964652355.1. Classification (GTDB taxonomy): domain Bacteria; phylum Campylobacterota; class Campylobacteria; order Campylobacterales; family Sulfurimonadaceae; genus Sulfurimonas. Next base: position 4,184 of record CAZZAZ010000120.1, read on the forward strand.
TTTTTTGAAGCTTTCACCACCACCATAGACATTAAAACATCTCAAACCAATTATAGATATTTCATCTTTTTTTATATACTCCAAACTTAACTTATCCATCTCTAATTTAGATAAACCATATATATTTTGTGGAGCTTCTAGACCAACTTTTTGTGGTGAAGCAAGATTTCCATAAGTTGATGCAGATGAAGCATATATCATAGCAGCTTTATGTGACACTGCAATATCAAGCAAATCTTTATAAGCATCTACATTTGTACGTTTTACCAACTCTTCATCTAAACATGTAGTATCAGAGATTGCTGCTTGATGAAAAATATAGTCAAATTTATACTCAATTTTTAAACTATTTAGTAATTCTTTATCATTAATATCGCCATTGATTATTTTACCACTAAAACCTCTAAGATTTTTTAAATCTCCAAAACCTTCAAAGTTATCTAAAACTACTATATTAGCCATAGGATGGTTGTTTTTAAAATAAAACACTAAGTTCGAACCAATAAAACCAGCACCGCCAGTTACCAAAATAGTTTTACTTTTTAAATCATCATTTATGTATCTCATGTACTCACTATACCATCTTTAATCTAATAAAATGATACCGAATTATCTATTAACATGTTTTTAAGAGAAATATCAATATAATTGACACGAAATTTTATCTTAAGGAAAAATAATATGAAAAAAATCGTTACTACAATCGTTGCTTTAACTGCAACAACTGCTCTAATGGCTGGTGTAAATGCTGGTGCTTGTAAAGGCTGTCATGGTCAAAACTTCGAGAAAAAAGCTCTTGGTAAATCTAAAGATGTATCTGCTATGACTCACGCTGATATTGCTACTGCACTTAAAGGTTACAAAGCTGGAACTTATGGTGGACCAATGAAAGGTCTTATGAAA
>CAZZAZ010000121.1:0-2638 GCA_964652355.1 uncultured Sulfurimonas sp.
AGGTTAGCAGAAAAAGAACCAAAACCTACTAAAGATACATCTTCTTTTTTTACTAGAGCTGAAGTTACAGCTTCTGTAAATGCTTTGATAGCTGCTTCAGCTTCAACTTTAGTCTTGTAATCACCACTTGCTTGTACTAGTTCAACGAATTGAGCTTTATTCATAAATCTACCCTTGAATTTATAAAGAATTTCCGAAACTATTTAAATGTAAATAGTTCAGCTAGGGATACTTTATACTTTCTTAGCTTAAAGGTTTCTTCTTTTTGCTTAAAAATGGTGAAAATTGTGTTCTTTTTCCTTTTTTGAGTCCTGTTTTCGCACGTTTTAGTAAATTACTTAAAGATATACTAATTTTATTTGTAATGATTAACGCATAATAATCTTTTATATTTAAGTAATCTTTACCAGTTGAATGTATAGATAAAAAGACATCTTCTAAACCATCTCTCTCTTTTTTTGTTAATGCACTCATCTAGGCTAATCCTTTAGGTTATTGATTTTTCTAACAGTACGAATAACTTCATCATCATCTAATCTTCCTAACATTTGCATTACCGTTATAGCAGCTTGAGGTTTTGCACGCCCTAGCTTCCAGTCCTGATATGTACGCATAGATATACCAAAACTAGAAGCCATATCTTTTAAAGATATTTTTTTTCCATTGTTTTGTGACTCTAACGAGTTATGAAGAATATTAAATAGATCATTTATTTGCATAAGAAACATTGTACGGATTATATACTTAAATATACATTATATTTAAATAAATATACAGTAAATGTAATCATATATTGCTTTTATACTGTATAGTGCACATATAAATATATATTATATAGTTTTAATATATCATTATATACGGAAAACCGTATATAATTAAGAAAAAAATATAACTTAATATATGATATTTAAAATTATGATTTTAATTTTATTGATTTATTAACTGGGTAAAGGGTGAGTTTATGTTGAGTTAGTTCGATGTAAAAAGGTTTGTATAGTCTTGCATCAGTTTTAAATTCTATTTCATCATCTAAATGTGTAGTAAATATAATAGTATTTAAGCCTTTTAATGGTTTCTCAATTATAATTTTTGCATTTATAACATTTTGCCGTATATCTTTTTGCTTATTTCTAATACTTCTAATGTTACTTTGTATGCCATCTACCTTATCTAGTTGATGTCTTTTCGCTGTAACAAGTTTATCTCTAAGTTTATTTATCTCTTCATCTAGATACTTAATTTTGTTTATAACTATAGGTACATCTTTATAGTTAATTTTGAAAATATTATCTTCGCCGGTTACTAGTTTAATTGTAATAGAATTAGAAGCATAAATTTTTAGATTGTTTTTAACAAGGTTTACGGTTACGTTTTCAGCATATATAGCACCACCAAGAGATGCTTCTACTTCTACATTAGAGGCATGTACTATGCCACCTTCTAGTAAATTTATTTTTGCATTGTTGCAATGAAGCTCACCTTTATGCCTATTTATAACAGCATCTTTTGCATATTGAACAGAAGTTTTGTGTGTAGCTCCATCAATCTTAAGAGACAAAGCTTCTAGTGTACTGTTAGCTCCAACATGACCTGTTATATTTATTATCTCACTTTGAAGGGATACACCCTCTCTAACACTATCTTGATTTGTATCATGTTGGGAAATATGTACTTCAATGTTATTATCCTCCTCCTCTGTAACTGCATTTTGAACACGAGATAACTGTCTCATATTGACTCTGTTATCAACACTAAGAAGGTTATTAGCATGGTGTACGAAACCTTTTACTTTACTCTTATAAACCTTCTTATCATCGTTTTCAATCAACTTTACACTATTTTCATCAATCTCTGAAGTAAAAGTGTTATTTTTATCTGAGTTACCATTTTCAACAATACTTCCAAAACAATCAAAACCGGTCTTTCCAAAAATAGCTTTTTTGTATTCAACTAAAATTTCATCTGCTTCTACATCTATTACTTGATTGCTGATATCTTTTTCTTTATACCAGTATATAGTTTTACTTTTTCTGGATATTAATGGATCTATACCATCAAAAAGAGTTATTTTTATCTTTTTAGTGAATTTATTTGCATATAAGTGTTTAACAAACAACTTTAGATTTTTAATCATATTATCATCAAATATTTTTATCAATATTTTATTTTTGGCTTTTATTTTATTTATCTCTTTTACCAAAATAAGTAAAATTTCTGCTTGCTTATATGATTGATAAGGTATATTAGATTTTGGTGAAATGATAAGTTTAGGGTGTATATTGTATTCACTAAAATCAATAGAATAGTCAAGCTTTATGGTTTTTTTATTAGCTTTTTTGGCTGTAATTGTAAATATTTGATGAAGTTTAAGATGTTCGTTTAGTAATTTATCTGGATTTGTATAGTATTCATAAATATCTTCATTATAAAGATGTGTATCATCTATGGAATTACAATTCATATATGTGTCTATGTGATTTATCGTAAAGTCGCACTCCTTTAGTGCAATACTGTTATTTTTTGCAAATTTACTGAGAGATAGTGAAATATCTCTAGTCTTTATTTTTTGAGAGAGTATAGTTTCTTGCAAAAAAATTACTTTTAAGGATTAAGAAGATCGCTATAATCATATTTTGAA
>CAZZAZ010000121.1:2738-5045 GCA_964652355.1 uncultured Sulfurimonas sp.
CTTGCAAAAAAATTACTTTTAAGGATTAAGAAGATCGCTATAATCATATTTTGAAAAATCTAAATATAACTTTCCATCTTTATGAATGATTCTAGAATCGCTGTCATAGTAGTTTAAAAATCTTTTTTTAATAAGTTTTCTTTCTTGTGATTTTATACCTAAAGATTTTAAATGATCTTTTAACTCCACAAGTCCTGTTGGATTATGCATCTCAACTTCATGTATAGTTTGAGTTTCTTTTTCCATTTGTATTTTTGCATTTACTAGTTCAAGAATATTTTTTATTTGTTCATCTTTTTTTGTATATATATCTTCTAGTTTATCTCTTTCATGAATTAGCATCTGCTCTTTATCGTCTATAAGTTTATCTATTTTTTCTTCTAATTGTATTATTTTATTTTTAAGAGAAGTATTCTCTTTTTGGTAAAGTGAAATAACAGTGGCTACTGTTGTTTTAATTTTACTAGATTTAATTACTACATTGGTTTCTTTAGGTTTTGTTACGGTAGCTTCTTTTTTTTGTGTAACGATTATATATGTAGTACCATTTTCGATAATATAATTTAATCTTTTTGTTCTTAGTCTAGTATTTATCATCTCTTTAGACATTTTAAATTGTTTAGAATATTCGTCTAGAGTTAACCTCATTTATATACCTTTCATCACAGAGTTAATATTTATGTTTGGTGGGTTTATTATACCACTCTTTCTTAACCAAACCATACGTCCAGACTTAGCAAAACCATGTTTATCCTTAAAATCGTAAGGATTTGTAAACTTAAATTCTCTTTCAATAAGTATATCATTATAAACTGTATACATATCTAAGAACTTCTCAAATTGTTTGTATGCTTGGTCTGAAACCATTACAGTTGATGATGTATAGTCTTTAATCTCAAGATAACGTGAACAATCATTTAAACCATCCCCAATATAATTTGTATGACCTAAAATATCTTTAAATTGGTAGATTTCACCAGTATGAACAGCTACTTTAATTCCCTCAAAATATGGAAAAATTTTAGCAATTTGATCTGAGAAATGATTGAAGCTAAGACCTAAAATAGTTCCATAACCTTTTAGCCTTGGATTTAAAATACAATAAAAACCATCACCTGTTGAGATATAGCCAAGAATAAGTTTATCAATAGTCATACTTGATTTAGCAAGCATTGTTTTAATCATTTTTGCATAACTTTTTGATAAAAAGCTTATGATTTCTAACTGTTGTGTAGATGTAAGATGTGAAAAGTTGATAATATCAATAAGTATAATATCAGTAACCCAACCAGTGTTTTTTTTGCTGCGCATAAAATCCCATGTACAAATAGTCTTATATTATTTTAGCATAATCTATATTTCATCTTGATTACATTATAATTACAATATAAATTTTAATAAAAAAAGAGAATTAAATATGGGTGTATTAAATATCGTAAAGCCGGGTGTATTATTTGGTAAAGATGTACAAAAAGTTTATGATTATGCAAAAGAGACAGGTTTCGCAATTCCTGCAATAAATGTAGTTGGTACTGACTCTGTGAATGCTATTTTAGAAGCTGCAGCAAAAGTTAATTCACCATTAATTATTCAGTTTTCTAACGGTGGTGCATCATATTATGCTGGTAAAGGTCTTAGTAATGAGAATGAAAAAGCGGCAATAATTGGTGCAATTTCAGGTGCTATACATATACATATGATGGCTGAAGCTTACGGTGTAGCTGTAATTTTACATACGGATCATGCAGCTAAAAAACTTCTTCCTTGGATAGATGCTTTACTTGAAGCAGGTGAAGATTACTTTGCATCTCATGGTAAGCCACTTTATTCATCTCATATGCTTGATCTTTCAGAAGAGAGTTTGCAAGAGAATGTAGGGACTTGTAAAGCCTACTTTGAGAGAATGAATAAGATTGGTATGTCTATAGAGATAGAATTGGGTTGTACTGGTGGCGAAGAGGATGGTGTTGATAACACTGACATGGATAACTCACTTTTATATACTCAACCAGAAGATGTAGCGTACGCATATAAAGAACTTAGTGAAGTTTCCCCACATTTTACTATTGCTGCATCATTTGGAAATGTACATGGTGTTTATAAACCAGGTAATGTAAGTCTTACTCCAAAGATTTTAGATAATTCTCAAAAATATATTCAAGAAAAATTTAACACTGCTGAAAAACCAGTTAATTTTGTTTTCCATGGTGGTTCAGGGAGTGCACCTTCTGAAATAGAAGAAGCTATAGGTTATGGTGTTATCAAGATGAATATTGATACAGATACTCAATGGGCTACTTGGATAGG
>CAZZAZ010000122.1:0-5015 GCA_964652355.1 uncultured Sulfurimonas sp.
ATATTTCTAACTACTGAGTAAAGTGAATTTTGTTTTGCACCTAAACTTGCTCTATCACTATTCAGTGAATCTATTAAACCATCCATACTTCCGATAGTAGCTGTAGCACCTGCTGTTGTAGTAACAACAGAAGCTGTTAATGCTGCAACTGTTGGCATTGTAACTGTTTTTACATCAGAACCTTTATGACCAATTTGTGCATTAAGAGCAACTCCCGCTAATAATACTTTATCATTAAAAGTAGTACTAGTTCTAATTTGGTTATACTCAGTTGTTAATTCATCAACTTCTGCTTGAATATATGCTCTTGAAGTTGTATCTTGAGTATCATTGGCAGATTGAACTGCTAGGACTCTAATTCTTTTTGCAATATTTGTTTGCTCATCAATAGCACCATCTGCTGTTTGAATAAGACCAATCATATCATTTGAATTACGAATAGCTTGACCTAGACCTTGTTCTTGTGCTGACATTTTGTTAGCAATAGCAAGACCAGCCGCATCATCTGACGCTTTGTTAATTCTTAGACCTGAAGATAATTTCGTAAGTGAATTATCTAAACTAACATTATTTAAACTTGCGTTTCTATACGCATTCATCGAACCAATATTTGTGTTAATTCTAAAACCCATAATAAATCCTTTTCTATGGTAGAGCCTTTCGCTCTGTTGTTATTTTTGTATCTTTAGCTTCCTTGCCTTAGATATACAGTTACTATCGTCATTTACAAAAATAACTTTAATAAATTGTATATTTTATATTAATACTTTACTGAAGTAGTCTCAAAACATTTTGCTGAACTGTGTTAGCTTGACTTAAAGCATAAGCACTAGAGTTAGCTAAAATATTAAATTTTGAAAAATTCGTAATCTCTTTTGCATAATCAATATCAATTAACTGAGATTCTGCCGATGAAATATTTACCTGTGTTATTGAAATATTTCGAACAACTGAATAAAGTGAATTTTGATCTGCTCCTAAATCTGCCCTATTATTATTTAATGTAGCCATTAGTGTATCTATATTTCCTATAGTCGCTTGGGCTGCTGCTCTAGTTGTAACATCTTGAGCACCTATAGCTGCTATTGCAGTAATATCTACACTTTTTTTATCTGTCCCTTTATGTCCAATCTGAAAATTAAGAGTACCAGTTGAACCATTTAAAAGTACCTTGTCATTAAATGTAGTACTTGTTGTTATTTGATCATATTCAGTTCTAAGCTCATCTACTTCTGATTGAATATAAGTACGAGATGTTGTATCTTGAGTATCATTGGCAGATTGAACTGCTAAAACTCTAATACGCTGAAGGATATTACCTTGTTCTCTCATTGCACCTTCTGCAGTTTGAATAAGTCCTATCGCATCATTTGAATTACGAATTGCTTGACCTAAACCTTGCTCTTGTGCTGACATTTTATTTGCGATTGATAAGCCTGCTTTATCATCTGAGGCTTTATTGATTCTAACACCTGAAGATAATCTAGTCATAGAGTTATCTAATGCTAAGTTATTTTGTGAAGCATTGCGATACGCATTCATAGAACCAATGTTACTATTAATCCTAAAACCCATAATAAATCCTTTTTTGGGTAAATATATTTATTTTCAGACATCCTTGCCTACCGCTATATCGGCTAGCTTATGGTTTAGTTTAATTAAAGAAAAAAAATATACTATCTACACAAATTAATTTTTTTTTGCTACACTTCCAAAATTAAAACACTATACTATATATAGGAATACTATTGAACTTAATTATTGTGGAATCACCAGCTAAAGCAAAAACTATAAAAAACTTTTTAGGGAAAGACTATGAAGTTATCGCATCTAAAGGGCATATACGGGACTTACCAAAATCTCGTTTTGGAATTACAGTAGATGAAGAAACTAACCATCTAATCCCAGCTTATTCAGTTGCTAAAGAAAATGCGGCTATTGTCAAAGAGATAAAGGCACTTGCTAAAAAAGCAGATATTATTTATATCGCGACCGATGAGGATCGCGAGGGTGAAGCTATTGGTTGGCATATAGCCCATGCTATTAAAAAAGATCCTATTGAACTACCTCGTATTGTTTTTCATGAGATTACAAAAACTGCAATAAAGCATGCACTTGACTCTGCACGGACTATTGATATGAACATGGTAAATGCACAACAAGCTCGTCGTATGCTTGACCGTGTAGTTGGGTACAAGCTTTCACCACTTCTTGCATCTAAGATTCAAAAAGGTCTTTCAGGTGGTCGCGTACAGTCTTCAACTCTTAAACTTGTAGTTGATCGTGAACGTGAAATCAAAGCTTTTATACCAGTTGAGTACTGGTCTATTGATACTGTTTTCAAAAAAGATATAGATGCTACTCTTATCACTCATATGGGTGATAAACTAACCAAGATGTCAATTGAGAATAAAAATGATGCTCAAATGATTACTAAAAGTGTAGAGGCTGATAACTTTAAAATCTCTAAAATTGAGACTAAACAAAGAAAAACATCAACTCCACCACCATTTATGACTTCAACTCTTCAGCAAACTGCATCGTCTAAACTTGGATTTACTCCGAAAAAAACTATGATGGTTGCGCAAGCTCTTTATGAGGGTGTAAAAACTCCTGATGGAACTTCTGGTGTTATTACATATATGAGAACAGATAGTTTAAATCTTGCGGCAGAGGCTGTTGGTGCAGTTCGTGGCATAATAGAAAACCGTTTTGGTAAAAAGTACTTACCAGATGAGCCAAAAGTTTATAACAAAAAAGCAAAAGGTGCACAAGAAGCGCATGAGGCAATCCGCCCTACAATGCTTCACTTCACTCCAGAAGTTGCACAAAGCTTTTTAAAAGCAGATGAGATTAAACTTTATCGTCTGATTTATGAACGTTTTATGGCTTGTCAAATGAATGATGCAATGTTTGAACAACAAAGCATAATCTTTAAAGGTAAAAACAATGAATACCGTGCAAGTGGTAGAAAACTTATCTTTGATGGTTTTTATGCAGTAACTGGAACTGAAGACAAAGATAAACTTCTTCCAACTTTAAAAGAGGGAGATTCTGCTGATATTCAAAGTATCAAACCAGAACAACACTTTACTGAACCACCAGCTAGATACTCTGAAGCTAGTTTGATTAAAAAACTAGAGTCTGAAGGTGTTGGACGACCTTCTACTTATGCTCCAACTATTGCAACTCTTAGTGGTCGTACCTATGTAACTATCGAGAAAAAGCAAATCATACCAACAGAGATGGCTTTTACAGTTACAGAGATGCTAGAGAAAAACTTTGCAAATATTGTGGATATATCTTTTACCGCAAATATGGAAGAAAAACTAGATGAAATTTCAAATGGTACAAATGACTGGCAAAAACTTTTAAGTGATTTTTATTTTCCATTTATGGAACAAATTGCAGAAGGTAAAGAAAAGATAGTGAGTCTAAAACTTGCTAAACCACTAGGAAGAACTTGTCCAAAATGTGGTGAAAATGAACTTTTACTTCGCTCTGGTCGTTTTGGAAACTTCATAGCATGTAGTGGTTTTCCAAAGTGTAAATACACTGAACAGTGTGATGAAGATGGAAATAAAGTAGAACAAAAAGTTGAAACTTCAGACCAAAAATGTGACAAATGTGGAAATGACATGATAATTAAAAATGGTCGTAATGGTCAATTTTTAGCATGTAGTAACTATCCTGATTGTAAAAATACAAAAAGCATAGATGTTGAAACTCAAGTAAGCGAAACTCCTTGCCCTGATTGTGGTGGAGAAATAAGTCTTAAAAACTCTCGTCGTGGACCTTTTTGGGGATGTGAAAACTACCCTGATTGTAAGTTCATAAGTAAATTCGAACCAACCACAATAAAATGTAAAGAAAAAGGTTGTAAAGGAGTTCTTGCACCAAGAACTTATAGAAACAAAGAAGTTTATGAGTGTGTTAAATGTAAGGCTAGGACAGATAGAGAAGAAAGCTCAAAGTAACTATGAAAATAGGCATCATTTCAGACACCCACAAAAAAGTTAAAAAAGCTAAAAGAGCTATTGATACTCTTTTAGCTGATGGTGCTGAGTTTATTGTCCATGCTGGAGATATAGTAGAGCTTGAGATTCTTGAACTTCTAAAAAAATCTAACTTAAAGTATGTTGCCGTATATGGAAATAACGATGCTCATCTAGTTCATCATCACAATGAGTACAATCTTGTGCAAGAGCCTTACTACTTTAAAATAGCTGATACAAAGTTCAAACTTATGCACCTCCCTTTTTATATGACTCCTGATGCTGATGTTGTTATATCTGGTCATACTCATATATTTGAAAGTGAATTTACTGGCAATACTCTGTTTTTAAATCCAGGTGAAGTATGTGCTAGAAATAAACCCGTATCTGAATGGACTATGCTTGATATTTCTGAAAAAAACTTTCAAGTAACATACTATACTCGCGCTAATAAAAGTGATGATATAAATAAAAAAGAGTTTAACTATGAAAGATAATCAAGAGATATTTTTATGCTCAATCTGTAATGTAAATAGTGGCACTTGTAAAGAGGACTGTAAATTTTGTTCTCAAAGTGTAAGATACAAAGCAGATATAGATAGATATAAACAAAAAGATATGCAAGATATAATAAGTGAAGCTAAAACTGCAAGAGATAATGGTGCACTTGGCTTTTGTTTAGTTACAGCAGATAAAGGGATCACTCCTAAAATACTAGACTTTGTATGTGATATTGCTAAAACTTTAACAAAAGAAGTTCCAGAGCTTCGTCTAATTGCTTGTAATGGTACAGCTAGTGTTGAGCAACTTTTAACACTAAAAGACTCTGGAGTAAAAGCATACAATCATAACCTTGAAACAAGTGAAGCTTTTTATCCACAAATTTGTACAACACACCCTTGGTCTGAACGTTATGAGACTTGCCAAAATGTAAAAAAAGCAGGTTTAGTGCTAATCTCTGGTGGCATTTTTGGACTAGGGGAAAGCCAAGAGGACAGAACCTCTATGCTTGAATCTCTA
>CAZZAZ010000123.1:0-2716 GCA_964652355.1 uncultured Sulfurimonas sp.
ATTTCTTGCGAGTTTTAATCGTGGATACATCATAGATAACCAATCACTATGATACCTTCCCCTTGTATCACTATTTGTGCTTAGTCTATTGCCTTCGCTATCTACTTGCCCAGTTTGTTCAAGGTAATTTTTAACATTGTTTTTGAAGTTGTCTTTATATACAAAATCTTTACCAGTGTTGTAAGGTGGGTCTATGTAAATCATCTTCACTTTTTTGTGGTAAGACTTTTGAAGAAGTTTTAGCACTTCGAGGTTATCGCCCTCTATGTATAAGTTTTGTGTAGTGTCCCAGTTTTTACTTTCTTCTTCGCAAGGTCTAAGTGTTCCAGTTGAAGGAGTTTGTGCTATCTTTTTTGCTTCGCTTTTGCCATTCCACGTGAAGTTATAGCGTTCGTTTTCTTTGTCAGTAAATTCGCCAAGTTCCTCTTCAAGTTTTGCAAAGTCAATTTTTCCTTCACTAAACACTTCAGGGAAAAGCTCTTTTAATTTTTCTACATTCTCACTCACTATATCTAAACTCTTACCATCTAACTTTCTCATACTCTTCTACCTCTTGATATTTTTTTATTTTTAGTGTATAATACTTCTACAATTGTCCTTCGGGATGCCCCTTGTTTTACAAGGGGAGAACAACTACACATCTATTAATTCCTTAAATTTTAGTTTTAATGTTGCAAAATCATCTTTAGATATCATACCTATCTTATTTTCCAGTCTCTTAGAATCATATATTCTGCTTTGAACTAATAGTGCATTACTTTGTTTTTCATTAAGCTTAAATGTAAAGAAAAAGCTACCCTCTTTAATCTTGGTTGATAGTGGTATGCCTAAAAACATATTTTTTGAGTATTTTTTTAAAATCAACACAGGTCTTGAAAATATATCACCTTTTCCATCTTGTTCAAAACCAATATTTACACCAATACTTGCCCAAAAGATATCCCTCTCTCTAAAATATACACTATTTTCTTCTTTGGCAATACTTTTTTTAACTTCATTCCACTCATCATATTTTTTCATCTAATTCTCTTTTTGGCAATTTTTAGATACAATTTTAATCCTACGGTAAATCCCTGCTTGCACATTTACCTTGTCAGACAGCCAACAGTGATTAACCAATTGGTTTCTCATTTGATTGGTTGTCAATCTCATATTTTACTCTTTAGGTTATTGAACTTGTCTTTGACTTTTTTTAGTTCTATGTTCATTCTAACCTTATCGTTAAAGCTTGTCTCTTTTTTTATCTTGTTTTTTAACTCTATAATTTTTGTTTCACAAAGGGCTATCTCGTCAAGTATAGCTTTTGTGTCTTCATTTACATTGAGACTTCCACTATAAACAGAGGCATTAAAGGCTACTATTTTATCTAAATAGCTATTATAAAATGATAGAAAATCTGTAAAAGGGTGGTTTTGAACCTCTAAGCTTTTTATAAAGTCTTGTTCTAATGGACTACTTTGTTCAAGGTCTATCCACTTTGTAAAGTATAACTCTTCAACTACTAACTTAGTGCTGTCATTTTTGTTGATTCTTTTTGGTGCTATGTTGATACAAAGTAAATTTTTATAGATAAAAAATACGATTAGAGGATATGGAATATACTGGATGATTGTTGCTATAGGCTTTAGCTTACTTTGATTGAGTATTTCTACTTTTATGAAGGCTATCTCTGAGTAGTCTTTCTCTTCATCTACAAAAGGTGTTATGTTGATATTGTTTTTGTTGAGTAAATACTCTAGGGTAATGCTTTCTATGTAACTACTAAGGATTTTTTTCTCATTGGCTTTAAGAGAGAAGTTTTCTATAAACTGTTTTTTTGTAAGTCGTTTTCCTATCTTACATGTAGAGGGGATTTTTAGTTTATGTATCAGTTCTTGTGTCATTTGATAACCAAGTAAGAGATAAGTTCAAAGTCTTCTATGGAACTAAAACTATCACTTGAAATAGTCGTGCCACCACGAGAAAAAAGTGAGTCCATTCCAGACTCTTCTTTTTTACCTATAATGCTCTCTACTGCTGTTTTTAATTGTGTTGTGTATTTACTCATATCGTTATAGTCATTTGTTTCATCTTCAAACAATCTAACTGCTTCACTTATAGCTTTATCTTGACCCATACAAAGATTTTTATAAATATCAAGTATGGTTTTTGCACTACTAAAGCCCAGCTTTATTTCATTTTCTTCGTTGATATAAACTAAGTAGTAAGGCTCAAGTGAGTAGTTGTCGGTATGCACTTCATTTTTTAAAAGTTTTAAACAAAATATAGTTCCCTTTTCTATAGCACTGTTTGTGTCGTTGTGTAATACTACGCTGTGAATCCCAAGAGGAGTTTTTTGAAGTTTAGCTTCATCAGTTTTCAGATAGCCCATTAAATCCATTTTAAAATCATTTAAAGTAAGGTCTGTGATAGATATACCACCATTTACATCTTCAAGGTCTATAACTGTTTCTTGTAGTGCTTTTAACTGTTTTGCTCTATATGACAAGTCATTCATCTCTTTATTATTCGCATCTATGATATTTTCTTCACCAGTAGCTGAAACATCAAGTAGAACCATACGACCACTAACTCTTGCTTCAAGATTTATATACTCATCAAGTTCCATATTTGCCCAAAAATTCACGAGCTGTATCGTTTCATTGGTTGAACCAAGTCTGTCAATACGACCAAATCTTTGAATAATTCTTACTGGATTCCAGTGAATATCATAGTT
>CAZZAZ010000123.1:2816-4958 GCA_964652355.1 uncultured Sulfurimonas sp.
GTAAAAATGATTACTTTTTTGTTGTTTGGATTAAATGGATTATTGATTTTTTGCTTGATATTTTCTTTTAGAATTTGAAGCTTATTATCTCTTTTGTTATCTACTTCGATAGAATCAGCCAATAACTCTTCAAGCTTATCTAAATCACTTTGAAGTTCTTGCTTCCATTTGATTTTATCTACATCAGAGATTAGGACTTTGACTTTGTTTCCTATTAGTTGTGAAGCATACTCATCGCTATCTATATCCACATCTACGATATTTGCTTCTTCAAAGCTACTATCGCTATGGTTGTTTATCAAGTCTATGATTTTTTGGTTTGTATCTATAAGCTTTATCAGTGTCAATGAAAAAGAGTTTATAGAACTTTCCATCCGTTTGAGTAAATTTACCCGCATTAGGTGAATGAGTGAATTTTCTCTGTCCGATTGTCTAAAAACTCGTCCCCCACCTAAATCAATATCATACTTTTGAGCATACTCTTCTTGTTTGTGTGGATAGACATATTTTAAAGGTGAGTAAGCAGACAAAGAGAGTCTTCTTATTGTTTTGTTTATCTCGCTCAATGGTGGGAAAGATTTTTTAGTGTCTATGTCAGGTTTTAAAGTTATCGGCTTATTTCTTTGTGGAAATTTACCAATGTCAGTAGTGTCATAATACTTTTCAATATGCTTTCTACTTCTAGCTATCGTGATTAAATCCAGTAGTTTAAAATAGTCAAAATTGAGACTATCTAAAAGTTTTGCAGTTGTTCTCTCTTTTTCACTTAACTTCATCCACGCATTGAATTTTGTTTGAGATTTTCTAAGTGTTTGCTCAATAGACTTGATACCTTGTGATTTAAAAGCTTCATCATTTGCTTCTGTGATAAATGCCACTTGATTTTTTAAATCATTGAGTTTATTATTTACTGGTGTTGCTGAAAGCATTAGTACTTTTGTTTTTACACCTTTTTGTAAAACATCTTCTAAGAGACGTGCATATCTTGACTTCGTTTTTTTCTTTTTATTTGTCGTGCCACTGTTTCTGAAGTTATGTGATTCATCTATAACTATAAGGTCATAGTTCTCCCAGTTGAGTGTAGAGAGGTTAATCTCTCCACTCATCCCTTTTGTTCGTGTTAGGTCTGTGTGATTTAATACATCATAGTTAAATCTATCATCAGCTAAAATATTACGTTTATCATTTATGGTGTATATAGACCAATTTTCTCTTAGTTTTTTTGGAGCTAAAACTAAAACTCTATCGTTTCTAAGTTCATAATACTTTATAACAGCCAAAGCTTCAAAAGTCTTACCAAGACCAACGCTATCGGCTATGATGCATCCATTGTATTTTTCAAGTTTATCTATAGCACCAAGAACACCATCTCTTTGGAAATTATAAAGTTTATTCCAAACTAAAGTCTCTTTAAATCCAGTTTTTGTGCGTATGATTTTTTCTTCATCAAGTTCACCTATGAACTCTTTGAAAATATTGTAAAGTGTCATAAAGTATAAAAATTGTGGGGAATTATCGCTATAGATTTCTTCTATCGCTTCGAGTATCTCTTTTTTGACATCGGCAACCATATCTTTGTTGTTCCAGACTTCATCAAAAGTGGCTAAAAACTCTTTTGTTGTTTGGGCGTCTTTTGTCAAAGTATTCATAGCAAATGTAGAGGAGTTTGTATAGCCAAGACCTACAGAAGAGAAGTTAGAACTTCCAGAAATTGCTGTGTCATTGTCAATATGATAGAGATTAAAAGGGATAGCTCCTGCCGTTTTGACTTCTTTTGTTTGAACCTTGTCTTTTATCCAAGAAGCACATTCACGTGCAATTTTTACTTGTTGTAACTGATTTTTAAACTTTATCTCTTCAGGTTCGCCAGATAAGTAGTTGTTAATATGACTATTTTTAAAAATAGGTGCACTAAAAAGGAGTCTTAACTCTTTTATTTTAGTAAGTTCTCTTTTTAGCTCTGCAAAGGCATAGATGGTAAAATAACCTGAGATAATTGAGAGTTTTGAATTATTGGTGATGTTTTGTTTTAAAACATCACCAACTTTGCCATTCTTTTTATTATCTAAAATCATTTTTATTTAAAACCCTCATTTAAACTGTGTTAATATTGTATCTAAACAGACTAAATATTGATTTAAA
>CAZZAZ010000124.1:0-4939 GCA_964652355.1 uncultured Sulfurimonas sp.
ATGATGGTAGTTTTTTAGAGTTGTTAAATCCTTTATTGGTATCTATGAGTGGTGAGCAAATAACGCAAGAGAATACAGCTTACTTTCCTAATATGAGTGCTAAAGTTAAGCGTGCAGATAATGTAAGTATCATGTATGAAGATATGGATATGAAAGAACACAATTTAAAAGCTAGTGGAGCTTTTAGTGTTCTTTTACAAAGAAAAATAGATTATACATATGGTGCTACATTTTTAAGTAAGCTAGATAAAGCAGAAAAACAGTTATTTGAAAATAAGTTAGAGTTTGGTGTGGAAGCAGCTCTTGTTGGTGCTTGCCCAACTAAATACAAGAGAGATTATATTGCTAAACTTATTGATTATTTAACGATTCTAATGCTTATTGTTATTGGTGCATCATTTATTGTATCAGATGAAACACCATTATTTAGATATCAAATTTATATTGCATCAAGTACAGTAGCATTAAACATTTTTTATTTCTTTTATGCTCAGTATGAATCTAAAAAATATGGTTCATGTACAAATTGTCAAATTGGCGATATATTAGGTACTATGGGAATTCTTCTTCTTAGGGTTGTTGGAGTTTTAGTTTTATCTTATTTTATAATATAGATTATTTTTATGTATTTACAAATACCAACTTTAATAAAGCAACAACATGTTTTTATAAACTCTAAAGAGAGTATTCTTCTACAATGGCTTTCCTATGAAGCCCCACAAAAAATTTTACAACTACATGATATTGATAATAAAAAATTTTTAAATGATTATGCTGGTGGTGTTTTTGATTACTTTATGGGTGTAATTGATGGTAGTCTGGATATAGGGGACTGTCCTGTTATCCATTCATTATTGGCATATTTAAAAGACAGAGATATTCGTGCAGATGAGTTATTTGAGATATGTTCACATTTTAGACGATCAATGATAGATTTCACTTATGATGTAAAACTAAATTCTAAAGACATTTTTGATGAAATCTCGTATATGTTTGATAAAAATTTTCAAGGAGTCCTTCGTCATTATACAGATACAATTTTTCAAAAAGAACAGGAGATTGATAGGCATGTAAAACTTCTTGATGAGTATCAAAAGGCTCTTGATGAATCAGCAATCATATCAAAAACTGATACAAATGGAAAAATAATCTATGTAAATGATAAATATATTCAGTTGAGTGGTTACAGTAAAAATGAATTAGTAGGGAAAATGCACTCTATAGTTAAACATGATGATATGCCTCAAGAGTATTTTGATGATTTATGGTTTCAATTGAAAAATGCTGGAATATTTCGTGGTACTATTAAAAATCTTAAGAAAAATGGTGATTATTTTTATATAGATGTAACAATAGTGCAAATAACAGACCCTTATAATAACTCAATAGAGTATATGTCTATAGCAAATGATGTAACTACGCTTATAGATGCAAGGCTTGAAGCTCAAAATGCATCACGAGCAAAAGAATACTTTTTATCAAACATGTCGCATGAGATTCGTACACCACTAAATGCAATTTTAGGTTTTGTAAATCTTTTAATAGAACAAGATGTTTCTAAACAGCATAGAAAATATTTAGATATTATTCAAAGAAGTGGTGAAAACCTTTTAAGTATTATAAATGATATTTTAGATTTTTCAAAATTAAGAAGTGGTGAGTTTAACATAGAACCTCGTACTTTTTCTATACATGAAGATATATCTCATACACTAGAGCTTTTTGTAGCATCTGCAAATGCAAAAGATATAACTATAACCTCTTTTATAGATCCTAAGATACCCAAGGAGCTATATGCAGATTCATTGCGTGTTAAGCAGATTGTATCAAACTTACTAAGTAATGCTATAAAGTTTACAGATATTGGTGGTCATATTAGCGTAGAAGCTAGTTGTACAAATAATATACTAAGAGTAGCCGTAAGTGATAATGGTATAGGTATATCAAAATCAGATATGGATAATATATTTTCAGCATTTACTCAAGCTGGTCAAAATGAAACAAATACTCTTGATGGTACTGGACTTGGTCTATCAATTTGCTATCAGTTAGCGCAACATATGGGTGGTAGTGTAAATGTACGCTCTACTTTTGGTAAAGGTAGTAAATTTTGGGTAGATGTCCCTGTTGAAATTCACTCCAATGAATGTCAAATTTTTAATAATTTAGAGGATATAAAATCTTTAAAAACAGTTTTTTATTCTAATGAGGTAAAAAAATCATATAAGTCAGATTCATTCTTAAAGTATTCTGCTATTTTTGATATGAAAATTGACTTAGTAGATAATCTTGACATGGATTATGATATAGCAATATTTCTAGATGAAGATGTAGATGAAAATTTTAAAGATGTGATTTTAAAATCAGATAAAAAGTATGTAGCACTGATATCTAAACCAAGTGATAAATATGAAAAATATTCACATATAGCATCAATATGTTTTCCTCTATATTGTTCAAAGATTAAAGCTACATTTGAAGAATTAATAAATCCGGAATTTAGCTTAACTCATGTTAAAGTAAATAATTTGAAGTTTGAAGGTCATATCTTAGTTGCAGAAGATAATGAAGCAAATCAAGAGTTAATTAAAATACTACTTGCTAAATATGGATTAACATTTGATTTAGCTGTAAATGGGTTAGATGCATATGTGCTTTATAAACAAAATAATTATGACTTGATTTTAATGGATGAGCAGATGCCTGTAATGGATGGTAATGAAGCTGTTAAAAATATAATCGAATATGAAAAACAAAATGAGTTAAGGCATACTCCAATATCCGCACTTACAGCAAATGTAATAAAAGGTGCTAGAGAAAGAGGTCTTGAGAGTGGTTATGATACTTTTTTAGGTAAGCCTATTATTATAAAAGAGTTAGAAAAATTATTTTTTAACTCTTTGAAATCTGTTAAAATTACTGAATTAAATCAAAATACGCAAGATCGTAGCGAAGGTTGTATTAGAGGTCTTGATGTAACAAAATTAACTAAAGAATTGATGTTAAGTGAAGATGAACTAAAAATGTTAGTAAATTTATTTATAAAAAAAATGTCAACACAGATACCGGATTTAGATGAAGCAATACAGAATAAAGATTATAAAAGTATTTCATTAATAGCACATAGTATCAAAGGCTCGAGTGGTAACTTTAGGATGGGAAATCTTCAAAAAATCACTTCTGAGATGGAGAGTATGGCAAAGTTAGAAGATAGTTCATATGATTATGAAAACCTTTTACAAGATATAAAAAATATAGTTGAAGTTATAGAAGTAGTTTAGATATCTTCTATGTAGTAACCGACTCCTGAAGCATTTTTAATAATATCTGATGGTAGTTTATTTCTAAGTCTCCACACTAGAGTTCTAACACTATTTTCTGTAGCACCATTTTCTTTCCAAACATACTCTAATGCTTCATTGAAATTTATAACAGTACCAAGCTTTGCAACTAAAAGGTGTAAAAATGCATTTTCTTTTTTTGTAAGTTTAATTTTTTCATTTTGATAATATATTTCATTCATTTTTATATCAAGGTAATAGTTATCTCCAAATTTAACAATAGGTTTAGCAGAATCTCTTTTTTTGTAAAGCATTTTTTCTAAGTTAGAGTTATCTATGTTATTTGTATTAACTTCATCTTTTCTTTTGCTTTCCATATCAAACTTAAATATTGCCATTTGTATAGTAGCATGAAGAGATGAAGGATCAAATGGTTTTACAATGTATCCATAAGGCTCAGTTTTTTTTGCCATACTGATAATATCATCATCGCTGTGCGAAGTTAAAAATATAAAGGGAATACCATACTTTTCTCTAATTATTTTAGCTAGTTTGATACCGTCATTACTTTCTTGTAAGGAAATATCTATGATAATCATATCTGGTTTATAATTATCTATTTCAATTTTTGCATGAGCCGCACTATCACAGATTGCAATTATATTATAACCATGTTTTTGAAGTGATATATTTAGGTTTAATGCAGTGATTTCATCATCTTCAACTATCATAATGCTATATTTAGACATTTAAACCCTCTCTGTAAAATATAATTATTTTGTGATAAATAAAGAATGATTATAATATAACTTTGTTATATTTACAATAGTTTTGTGATTTTTGTGATAATATTATTAAACTATGCTACTTTAAAATTGATTTATTTTCCAATATAAAACTTCAGGCCCTCTCTCTGAGCTTAAAAGTTCATTTTCATTTAAAAACTTTATATTATTTATCACGCCTTTATGACCAATTAAACGGTGGTAATTTACTTTGCTCTTTATGTTGAAAAGTTGCATATCTCCATTTTCTCCACTTGAGTAAAGTCCAAGTTTAGCACTTGGACTAAGGCCAACACAAAAAACAAGAAAATCACTTTTTATATAGTATGGTTTTTTATTTTTTGGATATACACCAACTCTTCTATCTTGCCCTGCTGTTAAGATTGAGCCATTTGAGAAAGCAACTTTATATACATTATCTAAATTCATTGCTGGGTATGTTTTTAAAAGTTTGGAACTTTTTACATCTATTAGTTTTATTTTACCACTCTCATCAGACATAATCATTTTTGTTTTATCTTCGCTTAGTTTAATATCTTGCATTGCACTATCAGATACATGAGAATTATATACATTGTACTTTTCAGAAATATCATGAAGTATAAGATCACTTCCTAAAGTTGAAAAAATAATTTTTTCGTCATCAACAAATCTGGCCTCTTTTATACTAAGTTTTTTATCCTCATTAATAATTTGTTTTAATTTATCGTTTTTGTAAATCCATAAATTTCTATATGAGTTTTTTCCAACACTTAAAATTAAAATTTTCCCATTTAAATAATCAACGCTAAGTATGTCCGCAGGGATGATTTTATTAAGAGATGAAGTAAGTGGTGGTAAGATGATTTGTTTTATTATTTTTGCTGTTTTAAA
>CAZZAZ010000125.1:0-4879 GCA_964652355.1 uncultured Sulfurimonas sp.
CAAATTATACAATAAATTTTAACTACTCATTTTTACACAATATAAACTTAAGTAATTTGAAATATAATATCTTTAAATATAAAACATGAATAATTTGGGTATAATTCGCGAAATACTTTAGGGGTAGGTGCCTTGTCTCAGATGACAAGCTTGTATCAGCTCCTAATCAAAGGATAATGATGCAAGAAAATGCACAAGAAATAGAATTAGAGTTAGAAGTAAAAGAAGAAGAGAGTACAATCACATTTGATGATTTAGGTTTAAGTAGAGATGTACTAAATGCTGTTAAGGCTGCTGGATTTGTAAAACCAAGTCCTATTCAAGAACAAGCTATACCATTTGTACTAGATGGTCGTGATATTGTTGGTCAAGCACACACTGGTACTGGTAAAACAGCAGCTTTTGGTCTTCCAGCACTTTCAAATATGAAAAGAAACAACGGTGTTGAGATTTTAGTAATCACTCCAACTCGTGAACTTGCAACTCAAGTAAGTGATGAACTTTTCAAATATGGTCGCAATATGGGTGCTAGAACAGTTACTGTTTATGGTGGTAGCTCATACAAACGCCAAATAGATTTAATCGAACGTGGAGCATCTGTTGTAGTTGCAACACCTGGTCGTTTACTAGACATTTTAAAAAGAGATATGCTAAGTGACTTTTCACCAAGTACTGTTGTACTAGATGAAGCTGATGAGATGCTTGATATGGGTTTCTTAGATGATATTAATGAAATTTTTTCATACCTTCCATCTAGCCGTCAAACTTTACTTTTCTCAGCAACTATGCCCAAACCAATAAAACTACTTGCTGAACGTATCTTAGATAATCCAGAGTTTATCTCTATAACTAAGGGTGAGACTACAAATACTGATATTACTCAAGAGTATTATGTTATTGATGAAAGTGAACGTGATGATGCAATTATCCGTCTTATGGATTCAGAACTTACTAAAAAAGCAGTAGTGTTTTGTAGAACAAAAAGCGAAGTTGATAGACTAAGTAATGTTCTTTCAAATGCTGGTTATTTAGCAAATGGTCTTCATGGAGATATGGAGCAACGTCAACGTGAGACAGTTATCAAAGGTTTCAAACAAAACTCTGTAAAAGTACTTGTTGCGACTGATGTTGCTGCTCGTGGTATACATGTTGATAATATCTCACACGTATTTAACTACCATATCCCATTTGATCCAGAATCTTATGTTCACCGTATTGGTCGTACTGGTCGTGCTGGAACTAAGGGTAAGGCTATTACTCTTGTAACTCCAATAGAGTTTAAAGAACTTCAACGTATTAAGTCTAAGGTTGGAACTTCAATGAACCATGCGTTCGTTCCAAGTAAAAATGACTTACGTTCAAACAACTTAAAAGCAATAGTGAAAACTGTTGAAGATCAAAAAATCTATGACGAAGCACACCAAATACTTGATATGCTAAAAGAAGACATAGACGAAGAGCAAATCATGTACAAACTTGTATCTATGATACTTGACAAGCAAACTCTAAAAGGGCCAAATACTATTGGTATCCCTGCTGATAAACTTGACGCAATCCTTGAACGCATGTCAAAAAGAAATGACTCAAGAGGTCGTGGACGTGGTCGTGGTGGTCGTTCTGGCGGCGGTGGTGGCGGTGGTTACCGTGGAAACAAACCTCGTTCAGGTGGCGGTGGTTACCGTGGTGGTAATGGCGGCGGCGACAGAAACCGTTCTGGTGGTGGTGGAGATAGAAATCGTTCAGGTGGCGGTGGAGATAGAAACCGTAATAGAAATAGAGACTAGTATACTTGGCTAAAGCCAAGTATACATCTAAACTAGTTATAATTATTCAAAAGATAATTAAATGACAATCTACCAAGACAACGAAATCTACATACAAACAGAAAAATCAGAAATTCCATGGCTTATAATCTTCACAAAAGAAAAGTATAAAGAACTAGGTGATGTACCAAAAAAATTACGTACAAAACTATGGGATACTTTTGACATAATTGAGAAAGAGATGAAAGCCTACTATAAACCAAAAAAAATAAATATGGCTTCATTTGCAAACATGCTACCGAGAGTCCATATACATGTAATGGCAAGATTTGAAGATGACAACTACTTTCCAAACCCAATGTGGGGTGAAAAACTTAGAGATTCAGAGTTAAATTTACCGGATGAAAATGAGTTTTATAAAAGAGTGAAAGAAGCTTTGAGATAAATTATTAATAATAATTTATCTCATTAAAAGTGTTATTTTAATGGTGAAAAAGGTACGAGGGCACTTCCCCAAGTTAATCCACCACCAAAAGCGTCTAAAAGCATTAGTTCACCTTTTTTAAGTGTACCTTGCTCATATATATCATTTATAGCCATAGGAATCGATGCACCAGACGTGTTACCGTATTTTGCTACCGTTAGTACTACTTGTTCTTCTTTTAGCTTTAGAGCATCTCCAACAGCTTTTATAATTCTATAATTTGCTTGATGTGGAACAAAGTGTTTTATCTCATCACTTTGTATATCATTCTCAGCCAAGATTTCAACAACATCTTTAGTAAGTGTACGAACTGCAACTTTAAAAGTTTCATTTCCCTTCATCTGCATAAAACAGCTTGAAGCCTCTTGATCTAATGAATCATGAGCAGAACCAGAACCACCATTTGGTGTCATAAGTAAGTCAGCAAATTTACCATCAGCTCCAGTGTGTATATCGATAATAGCTTCATCTTTGTTTTCTGTAGCAGAGATAACAGCAGCACCAGCACCATCTCCAAAAAGTATACAAGTACCACGGTCTGTATAGTCCGTAATAGAAGATAACTTTTCAGCTCCAATAATTAAAATATTTTTTTTCATTCCAGATTCTATAAAAGCTTTTGCGATTGCAAGGATGTAAACAAAACCAGTACAAGCAGCTGATATATCAAAAGCAGTTATATTATTTAAACCAAGTTTTGTAGAGATAATAGTAGCAGTAGATGGCATACAAAAATAATCTGGTGAAATAGTAGCACATACAATCATATCTATATCATTTTTTTCTAAACCACTACGCTCAATAGCCAACTCAGCAGCTTTAACACCTAGATCACTTGTAAATTCATTATCTGCTGCGATATGACGTTCTTTGATGCCTGTTCTTTTAGTTATCCATTCATCAGAAGTATCAACCATAGTTGAAAGATCTTCATTTGATAAAATTTTCTCTGGAACATAAGCACCAATAGATCTAAATGCAGCATAAGCCATTAAACTTCTCCAGCCTGAATCTCTTTTTCTTTAAGCTCAGCTATACGAGAAACTATATGTTCATTTACACCAGTTTCAGTATAAGATATTGCTTGAAAAATAGCATTTTTTATTGCTTTTGGACCAGATTTACCATGACTTACTATAGCACAACCTTTAATCCCAAGAAGTGGTGCCCCACCAACCTCTTCATAGTCCATCTGTTTTTTAAGAAGTTTAAAAACTTTTCTCATTAAAAGTGCACCAGTAATTGAAATCGGAGATTTTCTAATATATTCTTTAATAAGTAAGCTAACAGTTGAAGCAACACCTTCGCTAGCTTTAAGTACAAGATTTCCAATAAATCCATCACAAGTAATAACATCACAAGAAGCATTAAAGATATCTCCACCTTCAACATTGCCTTTAAAACCTTTGTATCCACTAAGTATTTTAAAAGCAGCTTTTGTAACTTCGTTACCTTTTGACTTTTCTTCACCATTTGCAAGAAGACCAATACTTGGAGTATCTATACCAAACATATCTTCAGCGTAACATCCACCCATGATAGCAAACTGAACTAAGTGTTCAGCCTTAGAATCAACATTTGCACCAGCATCAAGCAAGATTGAACGACGATTTGTTTTTGTAGGCATTAAAGCAGCAAGGGCAGGACGGGCAACACCTTTAAGGCGACCAAGTCGTAAAGTTGCAAGTGTCATTGTAGCTCCACTATGTCCAGCAGACACTACACCATCTGCTTCACCACTTTTAACTAAATCAACAGCTTTATAGATTGTACTCTCTTTGCGTTTAACTGCATCAGTTGCAATATCACTCATAGCAATCACATCATCAGTGTCAACAATAGAAATCTTATCTCTATAACGTCTTGGTAACAGAGGTAAAATTTCGTCTTTTTTTCCTACAAGTATAGGTATAAAACGTTTTTTCTTTAGAGCTGCAATAGTTCCCTTAACAATTGGCACAGGACCAAAGTCCCCGCCCATTGCGTCAATAGCGATTTTTACCATTGACTACTTGTACTCACCCGTAGTTGGGTTAATATGATGTGGAAGTTTATAAGTTCCATCTTTATCTTTAACTGGTTTAGCTAAAGTTATCTTATAGTGAGTTCTTCTTTTCGCTCCGCGAGAATGAGAGACTCTTCTTTTAGGTACTGCCATAGTATTTTCCTTTGTTTTATTTTATTTACAATTTTCGCAACATTTATAGTCACTTTTTACAAGTTCAAGTTCAGAAATCATAATATCATCTAAGTTAGCTATATCGTCTATACACTCTACAACTTCAACTAGAGTATCATCACCCTTATAAACGCCACTATGAAGAAAAAACTCGATATCTTCATCAACATTCATTTTAAACTCATCAGCACAAATATCGCATTCTGTGTCAATTTCCCCACTCAGTTTTGCTTTGAGTAGGATTAATTTGTTAGAATCATACACTAAATAACCTTTAAAAGTTATTTCATCAGATTTTATCTCAAAATCTAATGGTATTTTAGTGATTTTTCTAAGAGTTACTTTCATTGAATAACTTAAGAAATTTCTCTTTCTGAGAAAAAGAAAGCGATTTCAACAGCTGCATTTTCAACAGAATCACTTCCGTGAACTGCATTAGCATCAATATTTTCA
>CAZZAZ010000126.1:0-4862 GCA_964652355.1 uncultured Sulfurimonas sp.
ATAATAAAAATAATTCATATTTTACAGAACTATCTTATAAAGATGATTTGTCAAAAGATAATAAATTTAATATATTAGTAGGTTATAATCGCTATGAACAATATGCAAATGCTGAGCATCCCTCTATACCGCTAATAGAAGCAAAATTTGAAGAAAGATCATACTATTCTCAGATAGATATAATATCTCAATCTTTAAAAGACAATGATCTTCTTTTTGGTGTAAGATATGAAGATACAAAAACTCTTAAGAGCAGATGGTCAGCTGGTCCTCCGTATATATCAAATCCAAGTTATTCAAGAGATATTACCTCTGTATATTTAAATGATACATATTCTATATCTTCAGACTTTGATTTATCAGCAGGTCTAAGATATGATGATTATTCTGATGTAGGAGATGCCTTGTCTCCTACATTAGGGTTTGTGTATAGACTTAATGATAAAGTTAGACTAAAGTCTCTTTATTCGCACTCTTTTAGAGCACCATCTTGGGTTGAGCTAACATCAAATCAAAACTTAGACGCTGAAGTTTCTGATTCTATTGAAGCTGGAGTAGTTTACAAACGCAATCAGAATAACACTCTTAGAATCAATTTTTATGCGAGTAAAATAGAAGATATGATTACGAAAGTTGGAGGTATATATACTCAAGAAGCTAAAAACAAATTTTATGGTAGTGAACTTGAATATATATATACACCTACAAATCAACTAGAATTAAATTTATTTGCTAGCTATATCGATGCTAGAGATGACGAGAGTGAAAAGCTAGCTGATGTTGCAAATATTTTATCAACAGCTACTATGATATATGAGACTAGCAATGGTTTTAGTTTTGGTTCATTGTTGAAATATGTATCAAGTTCTAAACGTAGTGATACTGATACAAGAGGGGATATGTCAAGTAGTACTGTATTTGACCAAACAATCTCTTATAGTTTTAAGAAGTTTAAAGCAAGTATTATAATTAAAGATCTTTTTAACAATGGGATGTATTACGCGTTACCTGAAAATACTCTAGGAACAAGTTTTGATTTTAACGATGGAAGCAGGACTGTTATGATAAAAGCAGAAATGGTATTTTGATATGAAAATAATTTTATTATTAATAAGCTTAGTATCTAGCATATTTGCACTTACAATCAATGAATCTATGATTAAAGTTCACTCTGTACTAGTTCCAAAAATTTTGTTAATGGATTATAGGATTCAAGATAAGATTACAAAAAGTACGATGAAGATAGTTATTGCTTATAACGATAGTGAATACAAATATGCTAAATCATTAAAGAACAGAATAGATTCTAGATACAAAGATGGGATTAAATCATATAATATATCTACTAAACTAGTGTTATATAAAAATATAAATAATACAAAGGCTAATTTATATTATTTGTTTCCTACTAGCAAAGAAAATATTAAAAGCACAATAAAACAAGCTCATAAAAACGATGCTTTAACCTTTTCTTATCTTAAAGATGATTTACAATATGGGGTTATGATATCTTTAAATATATCAAAAAAGATAAAAACGGTACTTAATTTAGATGCTATAAAAAAATATAAAATTTCATTAAGACCTATTTTAATAGAGATCTCTACCATATATAAAACAAGCACTAATAAACTACCATCTAGATTAAATGTAATAAAATATAATTTTTATACGATTTATACAGCATAATTATGACTAAGATAAAATTTAATTCTATTGCGTTTAAAACGACGTTTCATATACTTTCTTTTTCAATACTATTTATCTTATTTATTGCATTTGTTGTAAGAAGTATTTTTAGTAATGCTTATATGGACCTAGAAAATGAAAAAATAAATATTATTTTGAACAATATTAAGCCATCTTTATCATTAAGTTTGAGTTATGGTTTTGAAGATGCTATTGATGAGATTTCACATAAAGCACTAGAAAATAAAAATGTATTATTACTTAAAATTAAAGAGTTAAACAAGAACAATACAAAGGTATTTACAAATTACAAACTAGATGCTGCTCAGTATTTAAAAAATGAAGAACTTTTTCAAACGATTGAGCTTTTTGATCCTACGACTAAAGATAAACTTGCAGAATTGACAATTATTTACTCTAATGACTCATATAAAAAGTATATGAATGACTTTAATAAATATTTTTTCTGGGGTACATTGGGATTTTTAGTATCAATTTTTATACTAATATTTTTATTACACAAATCATTGAAAAACTTAACACTCTTAGATATTTCATTAAAAAACTTTAATCCAAACAAACCTAAAAAATTAATACTAGATACATCTAAAAAAGATGAAGTTTATTCTATTTCTAATTCTGCTAATATCATGATTGAAAATATTATTAACTTTTTAAATGCATCTAAAGAATTAAATAATAAATTAATTCAAAGCCAATCACACCTTAAAGACGCACAAAGAATGGCAAAAGTAGGTAGTTTAGAATATAATATTTTAACAAAAGAACTTATTTTAAGTGATGAATATTATCGGATATTGAGTAGAAGTAAAAGTACTAAATTATCTTGGGATGATTTTTTAAATCTAATCTCAAGAGATGATTATAAAAGAGTTTTATCAGTTATAAATAAAGCTATAGAAGAAGGTTCTACGTTTGATGTAAAATATAGTATCAATAGTAATTCTAAAATTATTCATATACAAACCAAAGGTAAAGTTCGTAAAAAACACTCAGGTTCTGTTAGCTTAACTGCTGTAAGTATGGATATAACCCAAGATGTTAAAAACAAACAAATTATTGAGAAGTTAGCTTATTTTGATTCTTTAACAGGTTTAGCAAATAGAACTTTGCTAAAAGACAGAATGACAAAAGCTATACAAAGTGTCAAAAGGACAAATGATAAACTGGCAATTATCTTTTTAGATTTAGATCACTTTAAACTTATCAATGATACTCTTGGTCATAGTGTTGGAGATGATTTACTTGTATATATATCAAATATTTTAAAAGGTTTATTAAGAGAGTCTGATACATTATCTCGTCTTGGTGGTGATGAATTTGTCATCTTGCTTCCTTACATTAAAAATGATGATGACGCTAATATAATAGCATCTAAAATTCAAAAGACACTAGAGAAGAAACATAATATTGGGACGCATCAACTATATATAACTTCTAGTATTGGTGTATCTATGTATCCAGATCATGGAGAGACTTGTGATGAACTGATTAGAAATGCGGACACTGCTATGTATGAAGCTAAAAATCAAGGACGAAATAGATATACAGTATATTCACATAGTATGGGTAATTTTATAGATAAGCAACTACATCTAGAACAAGACCTTGCTGAAGCAGTAAAAAATAAAACACAAATCGAAGTCTTTTATCAAGCTAAGATTGATTCAATCACAAACATGATCTCAGGGGCAGAGGCATTGGTAAGATGGAAACATCCAACTCATGGTATGATTTTTCCAGATGATTTCATATATGTCGCAGAAAGTACAGGACTTATGATAGAGCTTGGAAATATTATTACAGAAGAGTCTATATATCAGATGCAAAGATGGAATGAACTTGGATTTAAAAATCTAAAAATTTCTATAAACCTATCTTCTAGACAATTTCAAGACTCATCACTTATCTCATTTATTTCATCTATGCTAATAAAATATAAGGTCGATCCTGCACAAATAGAATTTGAGATAACAGAAAGTATGTCTATGTCTAATATGGACAGTACCCTTAGAATACTAAATGATCTAAAAATACTTGGAGTATCAATAGCGATAGATGATTTTGGAACTGGACACTCCTCACTTGCTTACCTTAAAAAATTCCCTATAGATACACTTAAAGTTGATAAATCTTTTGTTATGGAAATTTTAAATAATGAGGATGATAAAGTTATAGTTCAAACAATTATTTCTATGGCTCATTCTTTAGGTATGAAAGTTGTAGCTGAAGGTGTTGAAACCTTGGAACATGTTGATATACTAAAAAATATGGACTGTAATTTACTTCAAGGATATTATTATTCAAAAGCTATCACAGATAAGGAATTTATAAATTACTTATCTACTTACAAAGCTAGTTAATATTATTCTCTTGTGAAAAATGACATTCAGTTCCAGAGTATGGACATGACTTTACTATGTTCATATCATATTGTTCCTCTTCTATTCCACCCTCTTTACGATCAAAATGTCGCATAGCTGCTCGAAAAGCAGTTAAAACCATATTTGCACAATCTTGGTATTCAGTAGAGACATGTTCAACTTGTTGACCCTCAGGCTTAGTTAAATCAACTTTTGGTTCAGGTAAATCAGCGTAAGCTTTTTGTAAATCTTGTTCAAGCCCTAAAGTTATTTTTAAAGCCTCAACTATCTCTTCACCCTTAATCATCTCCGTAAAGATTGAGCCTAGGGTATTTACATCTTGAGTAGCATTTGAGCCAAACATAACATCTGTTATATGTGTATCATCTCTTTTTATGTACATAATTACATAAGATGATGTAGTATTATCTATACCCGCACCAACACAGTCTGCATCTTCTAGTTTTCCATAATTTTCAGGTTGCATAAAATGTCTAGCTATCTCAGCTTCTAATTTTTTCTCTTCGCTCATATCTCTTCACTTTTTAATTGTTCAATTATTACACCATTGTCTTTTATAAACTTACTAATAACTTCTGAATGTGTGTGTTCATATGGTTTATCATAAACTATGCGCTTTATACCTGAAGCTATAACATTTTTACTACACTCAGAACAAGGTTCTAGTGTTACGTAAATTGTCGCGCCCTCTATAGATATACCCTCACGAGCTGCCCAGATGATAGCATTCATCTCAGCATGAATCTCATAAGTTTTACTCCACTCATG
>CAZZAZ010000127.1:0-4854 GCA_964652355.1 uncultured Sulfurimonas sp.
GGTGGAAATGATGAAAGAGAACAAACTTTAAATCAACTTTTAGCAGAGATGGATGGTTTTGGTACTGATACCCCAGTAATTATTTTAGCTGCAACAAATAGACCAGAAATTTTAGACCAAGCACTTCTTCGTCCTGGTCGTTTTGATAGACAAGTTTTAGTTGACAAGCCAGACTTTGAAGGTCGTGTTAAAATTTTAGGTGTTCACATGAAGGGCGTTAAAATAGATGATGATGTTGAGATTGAAGAGATAGCTAGATTAACAGCTGGACTTGCAGGTGCAGATTTAGCAAATATTATCAATGAAGGTGCATTGCTAGCAGGTAGAAGAAGTCAAAAAACTGTAAAACAAAAAGACTTATTTGAGTCAGTTGAGAGAGCAATAGCAGGACTTGCTAAAAAATCTCGTCGTATTAATCCTAAAGAGAAAAAGATAGTTGCTTATCATGAAACTGGTCATGCTCTTTTAGCCGAAACAACAGTTGGTGCTAAAAAGGTATCTAAGGTATCTATCGTTCCTCGTGGATTAGCGGCATTAGGTTATACTCTAAATAAACCAGAAGAGAACCGTTTTATGATGCAACAACACGAGATGTGGGCTGAAGTAGATGTGCTTCTTGGTGGTCGTGCAGCTGAGCAAGTTTTTATTGGTGAGATAAGTACTGGTGCTGGAAATGATCTTGAACGTGCAACAGATATAATCAAATCGATGGTACAAACTTACGGTATGAGTGACGTAGCAGGTCTTATGGTTTTAGAAAAATCAAGACAATCTTTCCTTGCAGGTGGACAACAAGCAACTCGTGAGTATAGTGATAAGATGGCTCAAGATATGGATAATTTTATTAAAACATCACTTGATGCGAGATATAAAGTTGTTATAGAGAGACTTGAAGGTTATAAAGATGCTGTTGAGGAGATTGTTAAGCTTCTATACAAAAAAGAAAATATTACGGGCGAAGAGGTAAGAGTAGCTATCATTGACTTTGAAAAAGAAAATAACTTAGAGACTAAAGTTATTGAAGTTGTTGATGAGATAGAAGAAGAGTTAAAGCAAGATGCTAAAATGGCTGAAAAGCCTGAAGAATCTAATGAATCTGATAAACAAGAAACAAGTGATGAGAAATAATCTTTTACCAATAGCAAAAGAGGGCTGGAAATATATAGGATGTAGTGTAGTCTTTATTTTTGTATTTTCATTTCTTGATTTTGATATTTTAAAGTTTTTATCTTATGTTTTGTTGGCCTCTTTTCTTTTTATATTTAGAAACCCAGAGAGAGAAAGCATTATTTATGAACAAAATAGTGTAGTATCCCCTGTTGATGGAAAAGTTATATCAATTCAAGAGATTAAAGATGAAGAGTTTGCATATAAACTAACTATTGATAGTTCATGTGTAGATGTAACTTTACTTCGAGTACCCGTTAACTCAACACTTGTATCATCAAATTTTTACAATGGAGCTAGATTATCTAGGTTTTCACCATTAGCAGA
Source organism: uncultured Sulfurimonas sp. (assembly GCA_964652355.1). Lineage (GTDB taxonomy): Bacteria > Campylobacterota > Campylobacteria > Campylobacterales > Sulfurimonadaceae > Sulfurimonas. The sequence goes on from CAZZAZ010000127.1 coordinate 1,495, forward strand.
TGCTATTAATGAAAAAATTGATTTAGTTTTTGAAGATAATAATAAAAATATTTTAAAAATACAACATCGTTTAAAGCAAACATTTGCACCTATAAATGTAAATATTATCAAAAAGCAAAAATTACAACAAGGTTTTAGATATGGACTTATGGTAAATGGTGTTACAACTATTTATTTGGCTCAAAACTTCAGACTAAATGTAAGTGTAGGAAATGAAGTTAAAGCTTCTCAAACTTTAATAGGATACTTTTCTTAATTTATGCGAGCTAAGTCAAGTAACTTAATATATATATTACCTAATCTATTTACGGCTGCATCTATATTTGTCGCTATGTTAAGTATGATAAACGCACTTGAAGGTAAGTTTGAATACGCAGCTTGGTTTATTCTTCTTTCTTTGATTTTTGATGGCTTAGATGGTCGTGTAGCTAGACTTACACATACTTGTTCAAGATTTGGAGTTGAATTTGATTCATTAGCTGATATTGTAGCTTTTGGTGTAGCACCAGCTCTTTTGATTTATCTTTTTATTGGACATGATTATGGAAGATTTGGTATAGTTGTATCAGCTTTATTTGTAATCTTTGGAGCTATTCGTTTAGCTCGTTTTAATGTGATGACAGCTCAAAGTGAGCCATCTGTATTTATTGGTGTACCTATTCCAACTGCTGCTGTATTTATATCTCTTTTAGTCTTATTGTTTCAAAAGTATGGGATTAAAGATGAATATGGAATGGTTATTTTAATAGCAACTATTTTTGTTTCTATTTTAATGGTTAGTAATATCCGTTATCCTAGCTTTAAAAAAGTAGATTTTACACCAAAGCATATGATGAAACTTTTTGTAGTTATTTTAGGGACGGCTTTGAGTATGTTTATATTTCCAATAGAAGGCTTTACTTTACTATTTTTTATATACCTAGCTTATGGACCAATCCGTGCACTTACTTTATTTAAAAGACATATACCTAAAAAGTAAGTTTATTTATCTGCGTTAGGATGTTGTTTTTTAAATAACAATTCATCCAAATTTATGTTGAAATTAAAATACTCAGAATTAAAATTATTCTTATTTATTTTAGATAGCTGAACAACTGCACCTTTGTTGTTCTTAACTTCTAGATATAGTAAACCAAGGCCATAACGACTCTCAGAAAAGCTTTTATTTTTTAACTTAGATAATTCTAGCAATGCTATTGCATTTGCATGATGATCAGCTGCAATAGAAGCAATAGCACCTAAAAACAAAGTATAAGAATCTCTAAGTTTAAGATTATCAATTAGATTGTTATAAAGAGTATAAGCCTCCTCAAATGCTCCATCATAGAGGGAAGCTAAAGCTAGCGCAGATGTTAACTCTTGCGTATTTTCTCTAGTTGTTTGTAGTACTTCTTTAATCTGTTGTCGAACAAAGTAAAGCTTTCCAATAATTAGGTTTTGTTGTATATATAGATATCTAGTTATATATGGACCAAAATATAGGTCATCAAAGTTGAACTTTTGTACTTTAAGATAGTTTTGTACTTTTTTTGCATACTCTTTTTCACTCAAGTTGTCAAAATTAGCATCAATATACATAAGGTGTGGTAGTATATCTCCATCTTGCATCATTACTAGTTTAGCAGCTGACTGTTTAGCAATGTTAGTCTTTTTTAATTCTAATGCTATTATAATATCTAATGCTAAGTATAAAGGTCTTTGTTTATAGTTATAGTCTAACCAGTCAACAGTGGATAGTACATTGTTTTGTGCTATATGAAGTAAGGTTTTATATAGAGTTATATCCTCAGTTGTATCTTCATCTGAAACAGAATCAGCAAGAATGGAAGAGAGTTTTTTATTCTCTTTGTCTATTAGTTGTCCACTCATCATAGCATATATACCAGATAAATAGTTTTTTGCATCAAGATGGTATGAGCGTAAAAAATGAAAATATGCTTTTTGCATATTTCCCATTTGTGCATAAGTTAATCCTAAATTATAGTGAAGAATTGAGTGCTTTGGTTGTATTTTAACCAGTTTTTGAAGTATATTATTTGCTTCTCTTGTTCTAAACGATAGGGCTTTTTTTATTGCTTTAACAATCCCTACATTTACATTTGAAGACGAAGAACTTTTACTAAGGTATTCTTTTGCAGAGCTTACATCATCTATAAATATATTGGCATTTCCTTTTCTTATATAACTTATAGTTTTATTTGCATTAAAAACTTTATATGGTGAAAAGTAAAATATTTTCTGATAGTTTATTAATCTACTAGTTGTTGATAAACTTCTATATCTAGTTTGTGCACTTGTTGTATCGAATAAAGATTTTTTTAGATGTACTTTTATAGGATAAGGTTTATATACTTCTTCAGCGTACATATCTGTAATATTTTCAATTAGCTTTGCTCCATTGGAAACTTGACCAGCTTTTAAATTAATATAAGCTAATGCAAGTTGTGCTTTTATCGGTTCTATATTTTTTTCTATTGCAGATTCTAAATATTTTTTTGCTAAGGATATATCACCAACTCTAGCATATAAAAGACCTAAAGCAAAGTCATCATCATACTTTAATGTATCTTCAATAGCTTCAATTGCATCATAATCATTTTCAAAAAGAGCATTTATTTTAGCACTTAAATCATTTTGAATTTTTTTATACTCTTGTGTACTTGGATTTTGTAAAGCACTTAATACTTCAAGGTAGTTATTATTGTAGTAATTGATTAATGCATAATAATAAGAATATAGTTGTGAGCTTCTTTCTTGCGGAAGGTATGCATATGCTAAATCTATGTAGTATTGGAAGTTTTCTTTATCGTTGATATGAAGTGAACATACAGCTGCGTTTATAGCACTAACACACCTTTTTTCATCATTCATAATAGCTTTCTTGAAAGTTTCTAAAGCTAGTTCATATTGATTATCTTTGAGTTGTGCTACACCTAAGTTGTAAGCCGATATTGCCTCACTATAATGAGCAATTTGTTCATATATTGCTAAAGCTTCATTTTTAGAGCCATTTGAGTAAAGATAGTTTGCTTTTGCAATCATGTTTTCAAGTTTACTGGGTTCAATACCTTCATTGTGTTTTTGTTCTAGTTTTTCCTCTATACCATCCATAGAGTAGTTTTCTTGTATTTCACCATCTGATGAAGAGAAAACAAAAAATAGTATAATTGATATGATTAGTATTAAACCTACAGTTGCACCAGCAATAATTATGATTTTTTTCTTTTTAGCAGAGTCATTAGAATCTGAATCTTCATCAAAGCCTTCATAACTTAGGTCAGCTTCTTCTGCGGCATCACTATCTTCAATAATGATTATCTCTTCTTCTAATTCTGCCATTACCTACCTTTATATTATAAG
>CAZZAZ010000128.1:0-4816 GCA_964652355.1 uncultured Sulfurimonas sp.
TGTCGATGAAATTCTCAATATTCACGCCTTGTGTTTGAGAGATAAATTCAAAAAAATATGTTTCATCTTTTATAATGGCTTTTTTACCTCTTTTTGCTTCCAAGAAATGAAGATTATTTTCAAACTGATACTCTGCAGCTAGTGAGCATAACTCTTTTATTTGTGAATAAGTAGGATTAGCATTTTCAAATTTTAAAGCTTGGTTTATAATTTTTCTATTCAAAGTTATACCCTACTTGAAGCTTCCTCATAAATTTCCATATCATCTCTTTTTCCAACAGCTACAACTTCTATGATAATTTTATCTTCAATAATTCTGTAAACTATTCGTATTTTTTACCATCTGCGTACATTTTTCTACATCCTGAAAAGTTATAGCCGTTTTTATTATCAAGAATCTTTTCTAGTTCTGGTAATTTAATAATTTTTTTTAATTTTTTTGCAATAGTTCTAGCCGATATTATATCATCTCTTGCGTAAGTTACCATAATTCATCCTCGTAAAATATTTTATTTTAAAATCTCGTAAACTTTATTTTCACTTTTCATCACAATACTAAACTCAACTCTTCTTGCTTCTTTTACATTTTGTTGTTTAGAAAATGCCATCCCATTTGCTCTAAAATGTTTCTCAAGCCAAGATCTATTTTTCTTTATATTAACATTTTCTAGGCTGTAACAATAAGACAAGACACTATAAGCTCTATCTTGCGAGAGTTTCATGTTTTTAAGATAAATCTCTTTTTTAGATTTAGAACTTTGCCATGTATCAGAGGTGTGCCCTTCTACTCTTAGTTCTAGTATCTCATTTTTATACTTTGGTAAAGTTAGTATAGCTATATATCTTGAGAAAAATTGTTCTAGAATTGTTTTAAACTTAGGATTTATTTCACTTTTATTTAGTGCAAACAAAACTTCTGGTGAAGAGAAAACGACACTATTATCTTTTGTAATTGATGCATCCCACTCTTTTAAATCATTTTCAAACTCAGTATATAAAGCTTCATTTAGATTTGCTTTAGTATCTCTATATGAGACAGCTACATCTTTCATCTTTTGTTTTTCAGACTCAACTTTTACCATAAAACTAATAGCAATAAAAAGAAAAATAAGCATTAAACCTGACATCATATCAGATATACTTATCCATTCTCTATTCATCTTTTGAATCTTTTTTAAATTTTTGAGTTATAGATAGTATTGTCGAGACACTCATACCAACAATGGATGTAAAAAATGCTGTTTTTAAACCTACCAAAATATCGTTCACACTATTTACTATATCTTGAGGATTGAAAGCTTGTAAGCCTATAAATATTCCGACAAATGTACCAAGTACCCCTACACTAACTATCTGAGACTTTAAATCTTTACCTGTCTTTTGATCAAGAAATCCTAGTATAAAAATAATTACTACAAATATAACATTTACAGGATCTAATAGTACATCAGAATATGAAGAATTTGAAGAAGAGAATATCTCATCTTTTTTACAAGTTCCAACACTTAATTCAGTCCTATTAGCCAGTACTATTTTTTTGCTAATCCCATCAATATTTGCCAACTCATCTATACTTTTAAAGCACTTATTAAGTTCTCTATATTTTATGATTTTTTGAGATTTTGCTTTACCTATACCGTTTAGTTCTAAAAGTTCATCAGCAGTAGCTGTATTTAAATCAACTTGGGCAAAAAGATGCGAAAAGCTAAGTAAAAATACTACAAGATATTTTAAAATCAAAGTATATCCACAGCAGTATTACCATCAAGTGCTGTAATAATCTTACTATCAACTCTTATAGCTGAGTCAATTACAACATTTTGAAGTTTAGAAATTATCGTAAGTTTAAGCTCACGGTTACCTGGGTTTTGTCTTACAATATTATATAACTCATCTAATATTTCTATATTTTCATCTAGTCTTATTGCTAAGTGTATTGGTTCTTGTGGGACTTCTCGAACCTCTTTTTTTACTTTTTTAGTCTCTTTTGAAGCTTGTTTTAGTGTCATAATTTTACTAACACCAATCCTTGTAAACATATCTGTTTGAGTTATCTTTGCTTTAAAAGCAACTGGTTCCTCCAAATCCATAGCTTCAAGTTGCTCTAACTTGTCAGAAAAAAGCATAATTTCTATGTTTCCGTGAAAATCCATAAGGTTTACGATGGCAAACTGATTTCCTTTTTTACTTATCTTAGTTTGTATATCTTCAACTTTACCTATAAATATTGCATAACTTCCATCTTTTATACCCTCTATTTCAGAACTCATAGTGTAGTCTAGCTCATCCATTCTTTCTCTAAACTCATCAAGTGGATGTCCACTTACATAAAAACCAAGAGTCTCTTTTTCAAACTCTAAAATCTCTTTCAATCCATACTCTTCGCTATTGTTCAACTTTAGTGCGACTGTTGTAATCTCTTCATCATCTCCAAAGAGACTTCCTACTGCATTTTTCTTAGCATCAGATGCTTTTTTAGCAGTCTCTATGATAAGTTCGAGTTGGTCTAGTAAAGCTTTTCTTGAGTATCCAAACGCATCAAAACCACCTGACTTTATAGTTGACTCAACAAATCGTTTATTTACCTTTGATGGATCTATACGGTTTACAAAATCTTGGATAGACTTAAACTCTCCATCACGCTCTCTTGTTTCTATAACAGATAAAACTGCTGATTTCCCAACACCTTTAATAGCACCAAGACCAAAGAGTATGATTTTTTGCTCCTCATCTGGGTTTTCTTCACTAACACGATTTGTAGCAGAAAACTCTAGATAAGAATGATTTACATCTGGTGGTCCAAGAATGATTCCCATTCTCTTTACCTCATCGATGTAACGAACAACTTTATCTGTATTGTCTTTATCTGATGTTAAAAGTGCCGCCATAAACTCATCTGGATAGTAAGTTTTAAGCCATGCAGTTTGAAATGTAACCATTGCATAAGCAGCAGAGTGAGATTTGTTGAAACCATACCCCGCAAACTTTTCAATCAAGTCAAAGAGTTTACTAGCTTCATCATAAGGATGACCTTGCTTCACAGCACCTTCTGAAAACTCAGCATTGTAAGTTGCCATATCTTTTTTCTTACCCATAGCACGACGGATAATGTCAGAATAACCAAGAGAAAAACCACCAACAAACTGAACAATCTGCATAACTTGTTCTTGATAAACAATGACTCCATAAGTGTTTTCAAGTATCGGTTTCATTACATCAAAAGTGTATTCAATAGCCTCACGACCATGCTTACGCTCTATAAAGCTATCTAGCATTCCAGACTCCATTGGACCAGGACGGTAAAGTGCCAAGACTGCAATCAAGTCTTCAAAACTATCTGGTTTTAGTCGCTTGTTCAAATCCTGCATACCGCTAGACTCTATCTGAAACATCCCAACAGTATCTCCACCACGGATAACCTCATAAACTTTTTGATCATTTTCATCTATTTTATGCCAGTCGATAACTTTGTCATAACGTCTTTTTATAAGCTTGATAGCATTATCAATAACATCAAGTGTTTTAAGCCCAAGGAAGTCAAACTTGATTAAATCAACATCTTCAAGGTAGTTAAGTGAGTACTGAGTTACAAAAGTATCTTCACCAGATGGTTTATATATAGGAGTTTTATACCATAGCTCTTCATTAGATATTACAACACCAGCAGCATGGATACCAGAGTTTCTCTTCAAACCTTCTAGTTTTTTAGCAAATTCCCATACCCGTTTAGCATTTGCATCACCCTCTATAAGTTCACTTATCTTTGGCTCTTTTTGAAAAGCACCATCTATAAACTCGCCCTTTTTAGTCTTACCGTTTAAAGTGATTCCAAGTTCATCAGGGATAAGTTTTGCCATTTTATCTGCTTGGCTTAACGGCATATCTAAAACACGCGCTACATCACGGATAACCCCTTTTGCAAGAAGAGAACCAAAGGTAATGATTTGTGCTACCTGATTACGACCATATTTTTTTACAACATAGTCAATAACTTCACCGCGTCTTGCTTGCATAAAGTCCATATCTATATCGGGCATTGATACCCTCTCAGGATTTAGGAATCTCTCAAAAAGTAGATCATACTTCATAGGGTCAATATCGGTAATATCTAACGAATACGCAACTAAACTTCCCGCTGCTGAACCACGCCCTGGACCAACTGCTATGTCCATCTCTTTTGCAACTTTAACAAAATCCCAAACTATAAGCATATAACCAGGGAACTTCATAGAGTTGATGATGTCCATCTCAAAGTCTAAACGCTCACGATACTCTTGATGTTTATCTTGCGCTACATGTTTTAAACGATTTTCTAGTCCTAATTTACATCTATATGTAAAGTACTGTGCATCATTTTTATCTGCACCACTAAACCATAGTTTCTTTTCATCTTCACTAGCAGTACTAAGTAATGCAGGTTCATCATCAATATTGTCTATCTCTAAGTTATCCTCTAGTGCATACTCTTTTGTAAATTTAAAATGTGGTGGAGTTGGAGTTTTAACAACTGGCACAAACTCCTCTATCTTATCTACTATCTCTTGAGTGTGAGTTATAGCTTCAGGAATATCAGCAAACAATATTGCCATTTGCGCAGGTGATTTTAGATAAAACTCGTGTACAGAATGGCGCATACGATTTGGATCATCATATAGTTTATTCATACCTATACACATAAATGCTTCATGGTACTGTGCATCACCTGGGTATGTGTAGTGCGTATCGTTTGTAGCTACTATCTTTATACCTGTTTCATGTGAGATTTTAAGTATTTGCTCATCTATAAAAAGCTGATCACCAATACCGTGACGCATAA
>CAZZAZ010000129.1:0-1135 GCA_964652355.1 uncultured Sulfurimonas sp.
AGTGAAAAATTGTAACACTTATTTAAAAGTAATAGCATGATTGGATCATTTAAAGCTTACAGTAATCTTAGTTCCATGATTTAGTTCGTGGATCGTATATAAAATATTTCCACGAATTTGATTTAAAGAGGATGAACATTCCAAAATTCTGATAAATAGTCAATTAGTATATCTGATAAAACAGCATTATCTTCCATAAGAAGTATATTTATAGTACAGTTCCTTTAAGAAAAGTTATATTTAAATAATAATAATTATTTTTACACAAACATTACGTATTTATAAAGTATAATTTTTCAAACAAACATAAGGAAATATAATGAAAAATCTAAAACTTTCAGCACTACTACTTGGTGCGACACTATTTTTAGGACTAGGTACTACATCTCTTAGTGCTAAATGTGGTGGGAACATGGATATGTCTAAAGAGAAAAAAGAGCTTAAGAAAGAGATGAAGTGCGGCGCTGGTAAATGTGGTGGTGCTAAAAAAGCTGAGATGAAAAAAGAAGCTAAAAAACCTGCTAAAAAAGCTATGAAATGTGGCGCTGGTAAGTGCGGTTCTAAGTAAAAATCTCTCCTATTAGCTAAACTCTTTTAGAGTTTAGCTTTATTCTACTCTTTTGAAAAATAACTTTACCTTTACACAAACATTACACACTACGTTAGTATAATTATTAGTAATAAATAAGAGGAGTCAAAGATGAAAGCTTTATACAATAGGTTTACAAATATTGCAGACTTTTTTAAACCACTATCACTACTTTTTGCTAGACTAATCATCGCTTATGGTTTTTATGAACCAGCTATGAATAAATGGAGTGGTATCGAAAATGTAGCCCAGTGGTTTGGAAGTATTGGGATACCGTTTCCTTTACTAAACGCTTATATGGCAGCTACGACAGAGATAGTTGGTGTAGTTTTACTTACACTTGGCTTGTTTACTCGTTTAATCTCTGTGCCATTAATAGTAGTAATGATTGTAGCTATAGTTACAGTACATCTTCAAAATGGTTTTTCTGCTGGAGATAATGGCTATGAGATCCCACTTTACTATATGTTGTTTTTATTTATGTTTTTTACTCAAGGTGCTGGTAAGTTTTCTTTAGATAGATTTATATTTGGCGAAAAAAGCTAG
>CAZZAZ010000129.1:1235-4568 GCA_964652355.1 uncultured Sulfurimonas sp.
TTTCTCTAATGCAAGATGACCTTTTCCCAGAAACTAAAAATCTCCCAACAAAAAAACAGATCAATGCAAAAGCTTATCTATCCCTCATGTTAAATCATCCTCGTGTTAGGGATGCTGAAAAAGATTTTTTACGAAATGGTGTAAAGTGGTTAAATGAAGAGGCAAATTTACTACATAGTAAAATATATACAAAATTAAATACAGATGAGAGACAAGATATTTTAAAAAGTATAGCTAAGGAGTCTTGGGGAAGAAGTTTTATAGCGGATAATCTCAAGTTTGTGTTTGAAGCGATGCTTGGTGATCCTATCTATGGTTCAAACAAAAATGAATCGGGTTGGAGATGGTTAAACCATAAAGCTGGACTTCCTAGACCAAAGGTGGTTTTTCTATGAAGTACGATGTATGTATAGTTGGAAGTGGAGCTGGTGGTGCGCCAGTAGCCTATGAGTTAAGTAAGGCTGGTTTTAATGTAGTAGTCCTTGAAAAAGGAAAATACTACACAGAAGAGGATATAAACAAAGATGAGTTAGCAGTATCTCGTCGCGATATGTTTACGCCAATGTTAAAAGATGAGCAACATGTTATCAACGATCGTAATGATAATGGTGAAATAACAAGGTACGAGGGTGCGGAGTATAACTGGAGTTTTTGGAATGGCTCAATGGTTGGTGGCTCATCTAATCTTATGAGTGGATATTTTCACCGTCTAAAGCCAAATGACTTTAAACTTCTCTCAACTTACGGTGCGATAGATGGTGCAAATATTGTTGACTGGGCTATAAGTTATGAGGATTTAGAGCCTTACTATGAAAAAGTAGAACGTGCAGTTGGTGTATCTGGTGAAGTACAAAAACATAAGTTTTTAGAGCCTCGCTCAACTCCAAACTTTCCATATTCTGCACTTGTTACTAACGGTGTAACAAAATGGTTTGACAAGGCTTGTGAAGATTTAAACATAGAGAGTTTTGCAACACCTCGTTCAATTTTACCAAGTTCTGCTCTTGGTCGTAATGGCTGTTCATACTCAAACTTTTGTGGAAGTTATGCTTGTGCAACTGGAGCAAAGGGGAGTGCTAGAGCTGCACTTTTACAAAAATGTGAGGCAAAGATTATTACAGAGGCTTTTGTATATAAGTTAGATAGTGATGATAAAAAAATAACTAAAGTTCATTACTACGACAAAGATTTAAAATCTTACGAGATAGAGGCTAAAATCTTTGTTTTAGCTGCCCAAGCCATTGAGACATCAAGACTTTTACTAAACTCTAAAAATGAGTTTTTTCCTAATGGTATGGCAAACAATAGCGGTGAAGTTGGTAAAAATCTTATATTTTCAGCTGGTGGTTCTGGTAGTGGTAGATTTCGTTTTGAGAATCTCAATGAGCAACAACAAAAAGAGCTTATGCAACCTGGCTTGTTTTTTAATCGTTCTATGCAAGAGTATGAGTATGAAGTTGATTCTAAAAAGTACAAAGGTGGCACAACTGACTTTTTGTTTGAACATGCCAACATCATAAGCCGTGTTAGCCGTGAAATGTATGATGATAACGGTGAAATACTTTGGGGAAAAGAACTTCAAGATAAGATTCACAAAACTATCACAACTTCAAGGGTTCTAACTTTTGAGATTTTTAACGATTGGCTTCCTACTGATTATTGTAATGTAACAATAGATGAAAAAGTAAAAGATAAGTATGGTGTAAATGTTGGAGCGATTAACCTCTACTCACACCCTCATGACTTAGAGGTTGGTAATGTTTTGGCTAAAAATGCAAAAGCTGTTTTAAATAAAATGGGAGCTGAAGATGTATATGCAAATATCTCAGCATCCCCACCACCAAATCTTGTCGCTGGTGGATGTAGATTTGGTGTAAATCCTCAAACGTCAGTACTAGATAAAAACTGTAAAACCCATGAACTAGATAATCTTTATGTAACAGATGCCTCTTTTATGCCAACTGGTGGGAGTGTACCTTATACATGGACTATTTATGCGAACTCTTTTAGGGTAGCAGATATTATTAAAAGAGATTTCAGTTAAATAGTATCTAAAAAAAATACTATTAGTATTGACATTGCAGATTGTATTTGCTATACTTTAAGTATCTAAAAAAAATACCAAATAAAGGTAAACGATGACTTCACCATTCTTATACGATAGCTTAGCTAGTAAAGATAACTTTTTTGGAAGACTTAGAGAGATAGAGGAGTTAAAAAAAACTACTAAATATTCTAATAATCTTTTGATATTTTCTAAAAGGCGGATGGGTAAAACAACTCTTGTGAAGCATTTTTTATCATTACAAGAAGACAAGTACCTTTGTCTATATATAGATATCTTTGACATGACTTCTAAAGAAGGTTTTGCAAAAGCTCTTTTAAGTGCCTTAACTAATTCACAAAAATCAGATATAAAGTTAGCGATTAAAACTCTTACAAGTCTTTTTAAAAGAGTTAGAGTTGAACCATCTATAGATCCAGTAACACTAGAGTACTCAATAAAACCAATTGTAAGTACTTTAAGTTTTGAAGATATGATGGATGATTTTTTCGACTCAATTAAAAAAATTGCAAAAAAGAAAAAAATTATTATAGCTATAGATGAATTTCAACAAATAGCTACTCTAAAAAATATAAAACTTGATGCATATTTACGTAAATATATACAAGATAGAGAGAATATATCATATATATTTCTTGGGTCAAAAAGACATCTTTTAACATCTCTTTTTTCATATAAAGCTCCAATGTTTGAATTAGCTACTCATTTTGAACTTCCTCCATTAAAACAAGAAGATATATTTTCTTATGCAAAAAAATATTTAGATATTACAAAAGAACAAATCGATTATATTTATGAAAAAAGTGATGGTGAAACTAAGTTGTTGTTGCATATATTACATTTATTATATATTCAAGAGAAAAGTATATCAAATGAGTTAATAAATACAATGATAAGTGAGATCATTAACTCTAAAGATGCAACATTTCGTATGCTATTTGATACTCTTAGTAATAATCAAAAAATAGCTTTAAAAGTTGTTGGAAAATATAGTAAAGGAATTTTTTCTCAAGATGTGTTGAATGAATATAATATTAAAAAACAAACACTGCAATCTGCTATAGAAGTACTTACACAAAAAGAGTTTATTGATAAAAGTGATCAAAAATATTTTATACCAGATAGAACTTTTGAAATATGGGTGGAAAATAAAATATAAAACCATTTTCTTTGATATTTTTGTAAATTGTATTAAAAAACAGTTCTAAGTCTACAACATGGTGAAGAGTCATAGAACTAATCAAGCCATCAAAATAGTTTTCTTCTAA
>CAZZAZ010000130.1:0-4557 GCA_964652355.1 uncultured Sulfurimonas sp.
TTGGTGAGTTTTGTTCTTTAAGTATTGCTAAAAAAATGCTAGATCACTCTCGTTACTATGGTGGTTTTATGCCATGTCGTGTAATCTATGTTGAGTATGGTGATGGTAGAAGATTTTTAGTTTCTATGGATATGACACTTGCTATTTATGGTGGTACTGATGCAAAAGCTATTAGTCCTGAACTTCTTGCAGATATGCTAGATGTTAAAGAAGCTATGGAAGAGATTCCTCGTATGGCTGCTTCTGGTGAATAATCACTAGAAGAATATAATTAATGATATAAACTATTGTTTATATCATTACCGCTTCACGTTTTCCATCTTTTATTTCACCAATTAGGTAAGAACCTTCGGCTTTGGATAGAACTGTATCTACATTTTGATCTTCAACTACAAGTATCATACCAACACCCATATTGAATGCTCTAAACATTTCATCTTTATCTACATGTTCAGAAATCAAGTCAAATATTGGAAGAACTTTTATAGAGTCTTTTTTTACTTCTGCCATTAAGTTCTCAGGAAGTACGCGAGGTAAATTCTCAACTATTCCGCCACCTGTAATATGAGCCATAGCTACTATCTCATTTTTAAGAGCTTTAAATATTTTCACATATATATTTGTAGGAGTAAGCAGAGTTTCTATTAGAGGCTTCCCGTTGAAGTCTTTGTTAAAATCTAGATTCATTTTATCAAACAGAACTTTGCGTGCAAGTGAAAAACCGTTCGAGTGAAGTCCAGAACTTGGAAGTGCTATAAGTTTGTGTCCAGCACGAACTAGTGAAACTCTATCCATTTCTGATTTTTCAGCAACACCTACTGCAAAACCTGCAAGATCATAATCATCTTCACTATACATTCCTGGCATCTCTGCAGTTTCTCCACCAATAAGTGCACATTCACTACGGATACAACCTTCTGCTATACCTGCAACTACATTGGTAGCTGTATTTACATCAAGTTTACCTGTAGCATAGTAGTCTAAGAAAAATGAAGGAGTTCCAAAGTTACAAAGCAGATCATTAACACACATAGCAACTAAGTCAATACCGACAGTATTATGAATACCTGAATCAATAGCAAGTTTTAGTTTAGTACCAACTCCATCAGTAGCTGCAAGCATAACTGGTTCTTTAAAACCTTTTGGTAGTTCAAATGCACCAGCAAAAGAGCCAATTCCACCCATAACACCTGGTATTTTTGTAGATTTAACTAATGGTTTGATGTTTTCAACAAAACTATTACCTGCGTCTATATCAACGCCAGCATCTTTGTAGCTTATTTGGCTCATGTATAATTCCTAATTTAAATTAAGGAATTATATCTAATTTGAGCATAAATTGAGTTTAGGAGTTTGTTGTGTCACCAAACATATCGAAGTAAAGAGCATCTGCCCAGTTATAAACAGATTTACCATTTGTTAAACCATCTTTTTTCCAGTCTTCACTACTTACTGTACCATCAAAGTCAAAAGTTTTTGATTTTGTATCATATGAGTATTGAGTATAGATATATATGGCTTTTTCTGGATTTATTGCAATAGCAGAAAAACAAGTAGTAGTGGGTGGCTCCCATTTCATAGGTTTTGTTTTATTTATTTTTTGAGCAATATTACCAGCTACTATGAAGCCTTCCGAGTTTGAAGTATTACCTGATTTTGAAAATCCCATAGGGCGAGCATCACCTGTAATAAATACATTTTTAGCACCATTAGCTTCATAAGTTAGTGGATTTATGTCAGCCTCAAGCATATTTTTTGCATCTTTTGCTAAACCCATACGCTCTAAAATTTTTGCACCACGAACATGTGGATAAAAAGATGCATCTTCAAATTCAAACTCATCAAATTCAGTTGTTACAACTTTATTTGTTAAATCAATATGATTTATAACAGAGCCTGGAACATACTCCAAGTAATCTTTATAAAGTTCATCGAAAGCTGTTTGAAAACCTTTCTCTTTAATAGTAATAGTGTTATTTTCATCAAGTAAAATAACTTTAGCTTTTAAGCCTTTTTGTTTAAAATAATCTGCAACTACACAAGCTCTCTCATAAGGGGCAGGAAGACATCTATAGTTTCCTGCAGGGACAGTCATAAGAAAGTTACCACCTTTAAAGTTTTTTATCTTATTTTTTAAAGTTATATGTTCACTTCCTGGGATAAAACCAGCTGGGTAATTTTTACGAAGTATATTTTCAAATGCTATCGCATCTTGAGATTTTAAACCTTTTGTCCAACGACTATAATCATAATCAATTCCAGGTGCTAGCACTAGATAGTCATAAGCTATATTTCCATCACTAGTTTGAAGTATTTGTTTCTCTTTATCTAAGCCAATAGCTGTAGCTTGAAAATATGTATAGTTCCAGTTTCTTGCAGCTTGAAGATAATCGTGCGTTAAATACTCTAGCTCTACTTTATCAACTAGCCATAGATTACTCATGGGACATGATGTGAAGTTATGTCTTTGTTCAACTAAGATAACTTCAGCATTTGGAGCAAATATTTTAGTATTTTTTGCAATAGATAATCCAGACCAACCACCACCAACTACAACAACTCTAGGTTTGTTTGTATCGGGGATTGCTGCTTTATAATCTGATTTCACTTTTGGTGCAGAGTTTTTTTTGGAACTTTTTTTTGCTGTCCCCATACTGTGACCTGCAAAAGCATTTGAGGCAAGGGCAAATGTTGAAAGTGCAATAGCCTCTCTTCTTGAAATAGCCATATAAGTTTCCTTTGTCTATATAATTATTGCGATTTTACTATTATTTGACTTACCGGTAACTTATTTTACCTGAATAATATTTTATGGATAATGTGGGTTGAGTGAAAACAACTCACATATTTTAGAAAGATGCAGTTAGATTGAGCACTTATTTGTAATTTTACAAAGTGGACAAAAATTTAACAAACCAGCAATAAGAGGTAATATACCTAAGTACAACCAAGTTATTCCAGTAGTTGCAGCTACACCAATAAGAGATACTCCAGCTAATATGCGAAAGTATCTACAAAAATTTCTTATTTTATTGTAATTCAAAATTATTCCTTATAATTATTTAGTGAAATTATATATAAGTTAAGTTAAACGAATAGTAAAAAATCAATTAAGCCTTAAATTTATGTTAGTTATAAGTATTTTAAAGCTTTTTAATACAAATATGCTAAAATCCATTCAATTAATTACATAAAAGAGGAAATAATTTTAAAGATGAAAGAATTTATTTATCCAGAAATGATGGTACATGTTGGTTTATGTACAAGTAAAACAGCACAGGATGTGTTGATAGTTAGTAACAATGCAGAGAGTTTCACTAAAGAGGTGGCTAAACATGGTGAAACAGATTCAACTGTTGTTAGTGCTTCATTAGATGCTTTAAGCTCCTTAGCTGATAATGCGTATGATGTAGTCGTAAATGAACTTAGTATTGATGGTGCAATAGCTTCTCAATTAAGTCGTGTTTTAAAAGATGATGGTCAACTGGTAACTACTCATAGCCCACTTGATGAAGTTGAAAAAAATACAATAATGATGAAGATATTAGGTCAATATTTTAAAATAATCATGCCATATAATCTTGGAAATGGTTCAACTGCTATACTTGCATCAAAAGAGTATCATCCAACTGCTGATATCATATTGCAACGTTCTGATATGCTTGATGATTTGAACTACTACAACTGTGATGTGCATGTTGGTGCATTTGCTATGGGTAACTATGTTCGTAAAGAGTATTTAGGAATCATTAAAAACTAATGGCATTTGAGTACGCTATTGGATTAACTGGAGGTATTGCAACTGGGAAAAGTACAGTTGCATCACTTTTGGCTTTAAATGGTATGCGAGTTATTGATGCAGATACAATTTCTCATGAAATTTTAGATGCATCATTATCTTGGGTAAAAGAAGAATTCGGTGAAGAGTTTGTTAAAGGCTCAAAAGTTGATAGAGCTAAACTTGGTAGTTTGGTTTTTTCAAATATTGATGCAAAAACAAAACTTGAAGAGTTTTTACATCCTAAAATTAGACAAGAGATAGAGAATCGCTCTATCAAGCAAGATGCGTTTAAATTCCCATACCTTATAGATATTCCACTATTTTTTGAAAATAATGCTTATGATATTAAAGAGTCAGTTGTCGTTTATACACCAAAAGAGGTACAACTAGAGAGATTTATGAAAAGAAATGGTTATAGCGAGGAAGAATCACTAAAAAGAATAGCTTCACAGATGCCAATAGATGAAAAAAAAGAAAAAGCTACTTGGGTTATAGATAACTCTCTAAAATTAAAACATTTACAACAAGAGGTTGAAGATTTTGTTGAAAAGATTAAAGGAATTTACTTATGATGATGTCAAAATATAGTGCAAATGGAAATGATTTTGTAATCTTCCATGCTTTAGAAAAAAAAGATAGAAGTTCTTTAGCTGTTGAAGTTTGTAATCGTCAAAATGGAATTGGTGCAGATGGTTTAATAGTTTTAATACCTAATGCTGATAATGATTTTGAGTGGGAATTTTATAACTCTGATGGAAGTCATGCAGATATGTGTG
>CAZZAZ010000131.1:0-4530 GCA_964652355.1 uncultured Sulfurimonas sp.
TATTTTTTATTCATTTTTCTTGATGGGATTATAGTTTTTAAAAAGATTGATGTATCATCTTCAACATATGGAACAAGATATACATAATCTTTTATTTGTATCAAGATAATGAAAATATTTTGATTAGGATATTTATCTTTATTTGGGTGTGTTATATCATCTAAGAGATAGCCACTTTCTAATGCTAAGATAACATCTTCAAAAGATATATCTCTCCCAGATTTTAATATCTCATTTTTTTCAAGGCTATATCTTATCGTTTTACTTTTAAACACATTTGTATCCTAATATTTTCATATATACAATGTATTTTAATACTTTCTGATTGCTTTGTCAAGTTTGGATAGAAGATAACCACGGCCGATTCATTCTAAAAGGTAACACAGCCGTTTAATATTCCCACCAATCATACGAATTGCTTGAGGGAAATAACTGTTCACATTTTCATTGTTTTAATGGGTATTGGTATAATTTGTTCCAAAAATGAGCTAAAAATATCCACAATAAGAGAATTGAAATAACTAATTTTTTGGCTAAAAGTCGTTTATGTCGTGTTTTGTAGTTATTTATATTCTATGAAATAGAATTTTTCATTAAGCCTCTACTTTCTTAAACCTTTGTATCAAGCCAAACTCTTTTATTATATATATAATAATAAATTAAGCCTTTTAATAAAGTTTCCACATTCATAATAATAAAAATAACTATGATTGAGTAACCCATTTCATACGCTATGTAAGATGGAATTACTCTGAAAAACCAAAGAGAAAAAACATTTATTTTCAAAGTTGTTTTAGTAGCACCTGCCCCACGAAGAGCACCAGAATATACAAACATAATCGCAAGTGGAATTTGAGCTAAACCAACTAAAATCAAATAATAAGATGCAACTGCAATAGTATGAATATCTGAAGTAAAAAAGCCAACTAATATCTCAGGGTATAAGATCATAATAACACCAACACTTCCCATAAATATATAAGCTATACGACCACTTATAATCCCCATGCGATATGCCTTATCTTTATTGTTTGCACCTAAGTTTTGACCAACTAAAGCCATTGCAGCTATAGCAAAACCAAAGCCTGGCATAAAGGCAATACCTTCTATACGAAGTCCAACTTGATAACCAGCTAACTCGGCTGTACCATATGCTGTTATAATTGAAACAAAAACTAAAAAACTCATGGATGATATACCACGATCAAGTGCAGCAGACCAACCCACTGCCCATACTCTTTTTAAATCTTTAACGCGAATAATTGGAATAATATTTAACTTTGCTTTTACTCTTTTTATCAAGAAAAAATATGCAACTACATTAAAACAATAAGATAAAACAGTAGCATAAGCAGCACCCTCTATACCCATAGCATCAAAACCAAAATGACCAAATATAAATACATAGTTTAAAGAAGCGTTTATTGAAGCTGATACTAGCTTTATATATAATGAGCTTGTAGTATCACCTGCTGCTGAAAGAGAGTTATATAAAAGGTTATCTATAAATATAACGACAATAGCAAGTGAAAGTATTTTAAAGTAAGCCCCACCCTCTTTTACAACATCAGGTGCAGCACCCATCCAAGTATAAAAATATTCACTTCCAATATACCCACCAATTGTTACAAATACGGAGAGAGCTATTGCAGCAAGTCCTAGTGAATAAAGTAAGGCTGAAGCTCGTCTTTTACGACCTTGTCCAATAAAACGAGAAATTAAAGCATTTCCCCCAACTACATAAAGTGTCATAAGTATATTTATTATCATCATAAACTGCATACTCATACCAACTGCAGCAAGGGCAGATACTGAAACCATACCAACCATAAGCATATCAATGAGAATTTGAAGTATATCTACAAGATGTTTTAGTGCAGCAGGAAAAGCTAATGAAAAAACTTTTTTAGTATCTTGTGAAATTATTTGTCGAAAAATTGTGCTACCTCAGTCATACACTCTATAAGCTCTTCTCTTGTATCAAAAGCAAACTCTTTCTTATCTCTAATCTTCTCCGATGGAGCTGTAAAATCAAAAACTAAAACATAGTGAGTTATATTTACTTTATCAGAGTTCATCTCACACCATTCTAAACTCATTTCAGCTATTTCGCCCTCTATATTTACAACACCAGCTGGATAAAGTCTTGTAACTTTACTTAAATCTATTTCACCTATCTTTGAGCTATATATCAAACTAACTACCTTTATTTATTGTTTTATTCATTTCACCATTACGCATCTTTAAAAAAGCTAAAAATCCAAAAGTCAATCCAACTATAATTGATACCACACCCCAAAAATCATCACGTTCATAAGCCATAATTATCCAGCAAATATCTGCAAATAAATAAACAGCCACTGCTTCATAAATTTTACCACGAAAAGTTAGATACGCACCTACATTAAGAAGTAAACCACCAATAACTGCAAAGCTCATTAAATCTCCTTTATATCTTGAGTTTTTAACACCCAAGCAAAATATAAACCACCTAAAACAAAACCACAACCCATTAATACTAAGATACTTTCTAAGGATAATTGAAGTGATACTAAGTAACCAATCATAAAAGAGGTAAAGGCAGCTGTTCCTAAAAAAAGCATATCATTATATGCAACAATACGACCATAATATTTTTTATCTACATTTTTTTGAAGCAATGTATAAGTATAAGACCATAAAGTAGTTGTAAAAAAACCAACAAATATACTGGCAATCAATGAAAAATAAAAATCCTTCATAAAATAAGCCCAAATCCAAACAGCAATAGCCTGTGCTATAAAAATATATACTATACCTTTATTATGAGTTAATTTTTTTAAAAAAATTGGCCCTATCATAAGTCCAAAGGCGCGAGAAGCATGCATTAGTCCTAGTGCTAATGATGTAGCAACAATAGAAGCATAATATTTATCCACCATTAAAGCTACTAATGCATCAAAAGCTGTTAGACCAACAAAAGCATGTACCACCATTAAGTGAAAGGCATGTGGATACTTTTTTAAATATCTAAAAGTATCTGCCATCATTTGAAGTAAATTCTCTTTTGATTTACTAAACTCTATCTCTATCTCAAGTCTATACAGCAAGATAAAACCTATAGTAAACATAAAAGCATCTAAAATAAAAGCAAACTTCACACCTAATGCATAAACAACAAAACCGCTTATTGCCATACCTAATGTATAGGATAATGACCATATAATAGAGTGAAGTTCATTTGCACGTTGAAGTTTATCTCCATGCAGTATCTTTGGCAATAGAGACATTTCTGTTGTAAAGTAAAAAGATGCAGCTGCCATTTTTACAAATACTAGCACATATAAAAGCCATAAATCTGTAACTTGATTTATAAAAATCAAACAAAAGGTAGAAAGAAGTTCAAAACTTATCAAAATTAACATAAGTTTTTTTGGTTTCATGCTATCTATAATAGAACCAGATAATGGTGCTTGAATTACTCCAGCTAAAAAATGAAGCATTGCAACAAATGCTACAACTTCAGCAGACACACTCAAGTCTAGCAAAAGAGTGTATATTGCGACATTAGAAAACCATGCACCAAAATATGCTATTAGTTGAATTGTTGATAATCTTTTAAGGACAGGTTCCTCTTTTAAAAGCTTTATATACTCTTTCATAAGTGCAAGGTTAGCATATTAAATTTACTTTTTTACAAAAAATTAAAAATTTGTTATCAATTTACTAAAGATATATTTTTTAATGTCGATATAGTAAGTAATAGCAATATTCTTAAATATAAGGAGCAAGTCATGGAAGGCGTAGCAAATGTTGCGAGACAGCAACAACCACAACAAGCACAACAACCACAAGTAGGTTCTCAAGAAGCTCAAGGAAGAGCAGCTCAGGTGGAACAACCAAAACAACAAAACATTGTAAAAGAGTTGCAAGAAGAAGTATCTCAAACTGATACTAAAATAAATTCTAAAGAGCAAGTTCAAGAGTTAGTAGATCAATTGAATAAAGCATTAAGTCCAATTACGACAAATGTTAAGTTTGGTGTTGATTCACAAGATGTATTTTATGTATCTGTAATTGACAATGAAACAAGTAAACTATTAAGAAGATTCCCAGCAGAACAAGCTGCAGATTTTTTACCAAAGATGCAAGAAGTTACTGGTGTGCTATTTGACACAAAAGGGTAGTATTTTTACCCTTTTTGTTATGTTAACTTTAAACTTTATTTAGTATTTCCAACCTAACCATATCTTAATATCTTTTATTATATAATCGCGGCAATTATTTTGCCTACAAGGATTTTTTATAATATGAAAAAAGAAGTTAAAAAAGTAGTCTTAGCCTATAGTGGTGGACTTGATACTAGTGTGATACTAAAATGGTTACAAGAAGAGTATAAAGCTGAAGTTATAACTTTTACAGCAGACTTAGGTCAAGGTGAAGAAGTTGAGCCAGCTCGTCAAAAAGCGCTTGACAATGGAATCAAACCTGAAAATATATTCATACTTGATGTTCAAGAAGAGTTTGTAAAAGATTATGTATTTCCTATGT
>CAZZAZ010000132.1:0-2616 GCA_964652355.1 uncultured Sulfurimonas sp.
CAACATGGTGAAGAGTCATAGAACTAATCAAGCCATCAAAATAGTTTTCTTCTAAAGGTTTTTTGATAATCTAATTTTACAGTTGTTTTTATATTATTTGCAATATTTGATGCTGTACTTGTTTGTACATTACCCTTATCCCAGTTTTGTGATTTGTCTTTAAATAGGTCTTGATTTTTCATTTTATTCCTCTATAGCTCTTGTGATATGCTCTGGTAATGATTTACTAGCAGCAGCTCCAAGTTTTTCTAGTTTTATAAACTGACTTGTAACACTTCCACTACCTG
Source organism: uncultured Sulfurimonas sp. (assembly GCA_964652355.1). Classification (GTDB taxonomy): domain Bacteria; phylum Campylobacterota; class Campylobacteria; order Campylobacterales; family Sulfurimonadaceae; genus Sulfurimonas. The sequence goes on from CAZZAZ010000132.1 coordinate 288, forward strand.
TATGCATTTTTGCAAAAGTGTCATCATAAGTTTTTTGTACAGTTGCTAACTGTTTTCCAAGCTTCTCAACACTCTCAATAAAGCTCACAAATTTGTCATGTAGAAGTCCCGCTCTTTTTGCAATCTCTAAAGCATTTCTTTGTTGATGCTCATACTTCCAAGTGTTTTCAACTGCACGAAGTGACACCATAAGTGTGGTTGGACCAACTAAGATAACATTCTTTTTAAAAGCCATATCAAAAAGTCCTGAGTCATACTCTAGTGCCATTAACAGCGCTGATTCAACTGGTACAAACATGAAGATAAAGTCTAAAGTCTCAACACCTTTTAGTGAAGTATAATCTTTGTCACTTAACTCTTTTATATGTTTTTTTATAGAGTTTAAATGTTCTTTTGCAAATATCTCTTTCTCCTCTTCATCCCCGCAAGATACATATTGTTCATACGCTGTTAAAGAAGTTTTTGCATCTATGATAATCTCTCTTGTATCTGGAAGATGAACGATAACATCAGGACGAAAACGACTTCCATCACTCTCATGTTCTAAACTCACTTCTCTCTCATACTCCTCGCCTTCACGAAGTCCAGAGTTTTCCAGTACCCGCTCTAGTATCATTTCACCCCACATACCCTGAGTCTTACTTTCACCCTTTAGTGCATTTGTAAGACTTTTTGCATCAGCAGACATCTGATGGTTTATCTCTTTTATACTTTTTATCTCAGCTTGAAGCATAGAACGATCTTTTGCCTCTTTTACATATACATCATCTATCTGTTTTTTAAACTCTACAAATTGTTCTTTTATAGGGTTTATCATCTTAGTTAAACTCTCTTGATTTTGAGTAGAGAACTTCTCAGAATTTTTTTCTAAAATTTTGTCAGCTAAGTCTTTGAACTCTAACTTCATCTGTTCTTTGTTCTCTTGAAGTGCTTTGATTTTTTCTTCGTTGGCAGAGATTAGGTTAGTAAGTCTTTCATTTAAAACAGCATTTTCATTTACAAATTTGTTTACTTCATCATCTTTAAATTTTATCTCATCATTTGCAGAATCTAACTCACTTACTTTAGTATCTAAGTTTTTTTGTAAAGTTTTTACACTTAAAAACCAAACAGCACTTGAACCTATAACAAGTCCAACTAACGCATAAATAATCTCAATCATAATAATTTCCTAGTTTAAAATTTTATTATACATCTTTGTTGTTGAAGATAGCTTTTTCATTTTTAGTTGTTTTGAGATACTTAAGTTTATGGGGTCAATATCTGAGACTTCAAAGTAAATATTTGTATGTTTTTTTAGGTCTTGGCAAAGGTTAAAAAATAACACCAGTGCTTCATCTATATCCCCAGATGATATTATGAGTAAATAGCCATCTTTATGTTTTAGTTTTATAGCATAAGAGGATATATTTTGTGTTTTATATATAGCTTTATATGTAGTATTTTTGGAGTTGTATAAACAAGATGTATAGTCTGTGTTTTTTAAGACTTTTGCTTTTTTGTTGTAGTTTAAAATATCATCCAAACTAACATTACTAACAGTTATGTTTTGATTTTCAATGCTAAATAATGAACTAGCAAAAAGATACATAGAGGTTTTAAAATAGGCTTTAAACCCAACTTTTTCATAAAAATTTTTTTTGCTATTCTCACAATCAAGACTAATTTGACGGTTGTTTAAATGTTGTAAAGCAAAGTTTAAAAGTTGTTTCCCAAAACCTTGTGAGCGAAAAGATTTTATGATTAGCAGGTTACTGATAAATCCAAAATTATCACTCTCTCTAAGAGCTATAACAAATCCAGCTATAACATCCTCATGTAAAACGACAAGAAAATCATCTTTGTAAGATTTATAGAGGCATTCTAAATGAGTTAGATTATCACTCCAACCTTCATCTATGCAAGAGTTTATAAAGTGATAAAATTCTTTAGTTTGTAATGCTCTAGTGAGTGTCAATCTTTGCAGCACCACATCTAGAATCATTTTTTTGTGTAGGTGCGTTCATAGCTGCACCACATTTTCCAGGAGCGCATTTCATAACCGGTGCTGCACTAGAATTTGTCTCCATCATACTAGCTCCACATTTACCAGCTCCGCATTTCATAGCAGATGGGGGAGGCGTATTTCCTTCATCAACTTTTTTAAAGTCACATCCACTAAATAATAAAATAAATATAGATAAAATAATATACTTCAAGTTAAACCCTTTTTAAAAATTTACTTGAATTCTACACAAAATATGGTACCTTTGTCTAGTTCTGATTTAACATTTAGTTTTAAATCATACTCATTAGAGATTTTTTGCACAATACTTAGACCTAAACCAAA
>CAZZAZ010000132.1:2716-4528 GCA_964652355.1 uncultured Sulfurimonas sp.
TAATCTTGAATCTTAAAAATTCCATCTTTAAAAATTATCTCTATTTTTGAGTTGTAATTTGAATATTTTATTGCATTATTTATCAGGTTACCAAAAAGCATAGTTAGCTTTGTTTCATCTATTTTAAATATAAATTCTTTACACTCAACTTCTATATCTATTTTTTTACTTTGTGCTAACTCTTTATAGTACGCTACTGACTTTTGTATAACCTTACATATATCAATCTCTGTCGCTTCTTCTTTTGTTGTTTTGTCATCAAAAGAGATGTAGGAGAGGGCATTATAAATATCAAATAGTTGTTTGGTACTTATGGAGATATTTTTAAGTATTTTTTCATCATATACCTCTTTTTTTAAAGCCCTAGATACAGACATAGAAAGGGCAGTTATTGGAGTGTTTAACTCATGGGCAGTATCATGTACAAAATCTTCAACTTGTTTTATTTTTTGCCTTAATGGTTTCATGAAAAGTAAAGAGAGTATCCAAGCTAATACAGCTATGGCAAGTGTAGCAATTATCATAAATCTTATGATATTTTTCTTTAAACTTTTGATTTGAGTATCAAGATATGATGAGTGGACCACAACAAATTTTATATTTAAGTGCTCTTGTGGTGCATCAGAGATTAAAATATTGTGAGTTTCTTCAGTAATGTATTCTGCTTTTGTAGGTTTGTAGCTATGAAAAGGATTTCCATATACGACCTTATCATTAGTATCTATGAGCGTAATATTAATCCCTTTTTCAACTTTAGGCATCACTAGTTTTGTCCCAGTCATATGTGCATGTATGATTTTTTGAGATAGATTATCTGCTATATGTTGCAGTCTATAGTACTCATTTTTCTCTAAAGTTGTAACTTGAGCAGAATTATATAAATATCCAGTGAGTAAAATAAATAAAAAAGATGAGATTATATATAGCCCTAAAAAAGAGTAAAATGACTTTTTTTCTAAACTATTCAAAGCGGTAACCTTCACCACGAATATTTACAATATGCTCTTTTCCAAGTAGATTTCTAAGAGTTTTGATATATGTGCGAATAGTATCAGACGATGGCATCTCATCATATTCCCAAAGATTTTGTAGTAGTTCATCGTTTGAGACAACATGGTTTTTATTGTTAAAAAGGTAGTTTAAAACAGCACTCTCTTTGGCTGATATAGATGTTGTCTTAGTATCAGTTATTATTTGGTTTGTAGTAGCATTAAAGGTAGTAGTATCATTGATTTTTATATTTTCATCAATGTTATATTGTCTTTTTATATTTTCAACTCTAGCTTGAAGCTCTTCTAACTCAAAAGGTTTTCTTATAAAGTCGTTAGCACCTGCATCAAAACCCTCTTTTAAGTACTTCATCTCTTGATAAGCTGTTATAAATATGGCAGGGGTAGTGTCGTTAAACTCACGTAAACTCTTTAGTAGTTCAACACCAGATATACCAGGTACATTTATGTCAAAAATGTACAAATCAAACTTTTGACTTTCTGCAAGTTCAAGGGCAGTTTTTGAGTTGTAACAGTATTTTACATCATAAAATTCAGCTAAAAATTCTGATACAATGTTTCCAATCATTGAGTCATCTTCTAAAAATAGTATCTTCATTTTCTTTTGTAAAAGTCCTACATAGAACTTCCACATTTCCCTTCCCCGCATTTCATAGCTGGTTTTTTCATATCTGCTCCACATTTATCAGTCCCACATTTCATGATAAGTTTATGACCATTTGGATCACGAACACAGTTGTATAACTTTTTAGTAGTTGGAGCTTTTTTTACACAATCTTTTCGCGAATCATTATCACGCATT
>CAZZAZ010000133.1:0-4496 GCA_964652355.1 uncultured Sulfurimonas sp.
AGTGTGGTGATGATGAAGCACACTCTATGGATACAGACTTTGTTGAAGCACTTAGTTATGGTATGGCTCCAACTGCTGGTCAAGGTATAGGTATAGATAGACTTGTTATGCTTCTTACAAATGAGCATAGTATTCGTGATGTACTTCTTTTCCCTGCAATGAAACCTTTAAACGGTGAAACTGCTTGCGATGAAAACGAAAAGAAATAAAAAATAAAATGATACCAAAAGGCTTTGGAAAGAATTATTTTACATTTTCTGCTATAACAGCATATAGTGTGCAAGGTAAACTTCAAAGTCAAGTATCTGCTGTATCTTCACTGTTTTCAAAACAATCATCTTTTGAAGATGAAGAGATTGATGAAAATGATCCACCATTAGATATTTTAGTAGCTGTTGAAGCAATAGCTACTAAACCTTGCCATTGTAATTTTTTATTTAACCTAAAAACTAGAATTGCCTTACTTCTAAACCATTATATCCCAAGATGTCCATACTATACTACCTACTTTGCATTTCGCCGTACTGGTGTCCACCCTCCTCTTCTAAACCTTTAATCTAAAAAAAACAACTACTAAACAAAAAAATTAAATATACAAAGGATATTGTAATGTCTAATAAAAATTACATAATAGGATTTGGAAGAATTGGTGAACAAAGAGAGCTTAAAAAGGTACTAGAGAATTTTTGGGCTAAAAATTGTTCTTATAATGAAGTAACAAAAGTTGCAAGTGAGTTAAAACAAAGACACTGGAACTATCAAAAAGTTGCAGGGATTGACTTTATCTCTTCAAATGACTTTTCACTTTATGACAATATGCTAGATACTGCTGTAATGCTTGGTGCAATTCCACAAAGATTTGAAAAATTAGAAGATGAAGATCTTTACTTCTCAATGGCTAGAGGTAACAAAGATTGTGTTGCTATGGAGATGACAAAATGGTTTAACACAAACTACCACTATATAGTACCAGAACTCTCTCTTGAAGATAAGTACAAACTAAATGCAACAAAGCTTATAAATGAGTATAAAGAAGCAAAAAAGATAGATATTAAAACCAAAATAAACATCATAGGTCCACTAACATTTTTAGGATTATCAAAAAGAGTTGATCGTGGTGATACTTATGAGTTATATAGTAAAATAGTTTCAATTTATGAAGAGTTATTACACGAAATTAGTGAACTTGATAATGATATTATTGTACAAATTGATGAGCCAATATTGGTAAAAGACAACGAAGTAAAGCTTCTAAGTCTTCTAAAGCCTACTTATGACAAACTAGCAAATGTCAGTAAAAATATTAAGATAGTTGTTGCAACTTATTTTGAGCATTCAAACGAAGCTACTAAAATTTTAGTACATACTCCTGTTTGGGCTTTGGCTTTAGACTTTTTATATGGAAGTAAAAATATAGAATCTTTAAAAATTATTCAAGATTCTGGAAAAAAACTTATAGCTGGTGTAGTTGATGGTAGAAATATTTGGAAAAACAACATAGTTGATACAAACAACTTACTAGATAGTATTTCAAAAACTGTTGATAAAAATAATATCATTATAAGCTCATCTTGTTCACTGTTACATACTCCTTTTACTTTAAAATATGAGATAAAAATGGATAATGAGGTTAAGAACTGGCTTAGTTACGGAGTTGAAAAACTAGATGAAATTTCATTAATTTCACAACTATTTTTTAATAACAATATCAATGAAAAATTTTCAGAGTTATTAGAAGAAAATAAAAAAGCGAATGAGAGTAGAAAGGGATCATCACTTATCCATGATAAAGATGTTCAAACCAGAGTATCTTCAAATTTAAAACTTAGTAGGAATGGTAAATATGAAGATAGAATTAGACTTCAAAAAGAGTTACTTGGCTATAAAGATTTAGCAACTACAACTATCGGTTCATTTCCTCAAACTCCAGAAGTTAGAACGGCAAGACGAGAATTTAAAAATGGTGTAATATCAAAAGATATGTATGAAACACAGATGAAGAACTATATAGACGAGTGTATAGCCTTTCAGGAGGAGTGTGATATTGAAGTTTTAGTTCATGGTGAACCAGAACGTAATGATATGGTTGAGTATTTCGGTGAGCAGTTTAAAGGTTATGGATTCTCTCAAAATGGCTGGGTTCAATCTTATGGAAGTAGATGTGTAAAACCACCATTTATATATGGTGACATATCTCGTCCGAAGCCTATGACAGTTGATTGGATGGTTTACTCACAAAGTAAAACTAACAGAATTATGAAAGGTATGCTAACTGGTCCAGTAACTATTCTAAACTGGTCTTTTGTAAGAGATGATAAACCTAGAGATGAAGTAAGTAAGCAAATCGCAGTAGCTTTAAGTGATGAGATTGATGACTTACAAAAAGCCGGGATAAAAATCATTCAAGTTGATGAGGCTGCTTTTAAAGAGGGTTATCCACTAAGAAAAGAAAATATCTCAACATATGAAGAGTGGGCAGTAAGAGACTTTAAAATCTGTGTAAGTTCCGCAAAAAAAGAGACCCAAATCCATACACATATGTGTTATAGTGAGTTTAATGATATCATAGAGACTATAGAGAACATGGATGCAGATGTTATCTCTATAGAGACTGCAAGAAGTGGAAATGAACTTCTTAAAATCTTTAAAGAGGTTGGTTATAAACAAGAGGTTGGTCCTGGTGTTTACGATATTCATAGCCCTAGAATACCTAGTGTAGATGAGATTGTTAAGCAAATCAAACTACTACTAGAAGTACTGCCAAAAGATCAACTTTGGATAAATCCAGATTGTGGACTAAAGACTAGAAAATGGGATGAAGTAAAACCTAGTTTAAAAAATATGGTTGAAGCTGTTAAAATACTTAGGAATGAATTAGATAATTAATGCTAGAATGATGTAAAGCAAGGGATTTTAATGAGAACAATTACTCTTTTAGGAGCGATATCTATTGGTGTTGGTGGTATGGTTGGTGGTGGTATTTTTGCCGTACTAGGTGAAGCAGTATCACTAGCGCACAGCCAAACTAGCATAGCTTTTTTAATAGCAGGTTTTATTGCCCTTCTTACATCATACTCATATGCAAAGTTATCAGTTGCATATCAAAGTCAAGGTGGGACAGTTTGTTTTATAGATAAAGCATTTTCACATAATCTTTTATCTGGATCAGCAAATCTCATGCTTTGGCTAAGTTATCTTGTTACAATCTCTTTATATGCTGTTGCTTTTGCATCATACGGTGAAACATTTTTTTCAAATAAAAGTTCTCTTCTGCACCATATTCTAATATCTATTGCTATTATATTACCATCAATTATAAACCTAATAAGTGCATCATTTGTTAGTAAATCTGAAACTATTATAGTAGCTATTAAAGTTATACTTTTAATAGTAATCATAGGAAGTGGCGCATCTTACGTTGATACACAAAGATTAGAGTTTTCATCATCATTATCTACAACTTCACTAATAGTAGCTGGTATGATAATCTTTGTTGCTTATGAGGGTTTTGAGCTTATTGCAAATGCTGCAAAAGAGATAAAAGAGCCTGAAAAAAATCTCCCTCGTGCTTTTTATACATCAGTAATTTTTGTAATTATTTTATATATATTAATTGCCATTATAAGTATTGGAACTGTACCAGAGGTACAACTTTTACAAGCAAAAGATTATGCACTTGCTATTGCTGCAAAACCTGCACTTGGAGAGCTTGGTTTTACTATTGTTGCTATAGCTGCATTACTGGCCACATTTTCAGCTATAAATGCTACTATTTATGGAAATGCAAGGCTTGGTTACATTATTGCAACCGAGGGTGAGTTACCAAAAATTTTAGCAAAAGAGAAAAATAGCATCCCTTTTATGGGAATAATAATAATATTAGCACTGAGTCTTGTATTGGCAAATTCTATAGATATTAATGAGATAGCAATCATTGGAAGTGCAAGTTTTTTACTAATATTTTTCATTATAAACCTTAGTGCTTATAAATTAAGAAAAGAGATAAAAGCAAGTAAATTTATACTTATATTATCAATGTTATCTACTTTTTTTGCACTAGCTATACTAATGCAACATACATATGTGTCAAATCCAAATGCTATATATGTTTTTTTATCATTTATAGCTCTATCGATAACATTTGAGTTTTTATATGGCAGACTAGTTCGTGGTCATATATTTAACCGTAAATACTAAAAATATATTCAGTCATTTATTATTATATTTTTAGTATAATCAACATAATTTTAACAAGGAATTTTATACTATGAGTTTTTTAAAAGAGTACGACAGTGAAATATTTGATTTATGTGAGAGTGAGTTAGAGCGTCAAACTGACCATTTAGAGATGATAGCATCTGAAAACTTTACACTTCCTGCAGTTATGGAAGCTATGGGTTCAGTATTTACTAACAAATATGCTGAAGGTTACCCACAAAAACGTTACTATGGTGGTTGTGAATATGCTGATAAAGTAGAACAACTAGCAATTGACC
>CAZZAZ010000134.1:0-4446 GCA_964652355.1 uncultured Sulfurimonas sp.
TACTACTTGTTTATGTTGACTTCATCAATTTTTTATTTAAGAATTTTTCATTTACTTATAAAATCAAAAACTAATCTTTAAAATGTTATTATTTCATATATTATTATTGGATATTTTATGAAATTATATATTAAAGATCAAATTAAAAAATCTTACGAAACAAAAATTGCTATATACGAAAATGAGGAACTTTTAAATAAAATTGAAGAAGTATCTAAGAGATGTGTAGAACTATATAAACAAGGTAAAAAGACTCTTCTTGCGGGAAATGGTGGTTCAGCTGCTGATGCTCAGCATATTGCAGCTGAGATGGTTGGTCGTTATGGTTTTGATAGACCATCTTTACCATCATTAGCTCTTACAACTGATACATCTGCACTAACAGCTATTGGAAATGACTATGGTTATGATAAAGTTTTCTCTCGTCAGCTTGAAGGTATGGGTCAAAATGGGGATCTGTTAATTGGTATCTCTACATCTGGAAACTCTAAGAATATTATCAACGCTTTTGAAGTTGCAAAAGAAAAAAACATAATTACCGTTGCCTTGACTGGTCGTGATGGTGGCGTTATGGCTAAGATGGCTGATATTGCTTTAGTTGTTCCATCTGACTCTACTCCTCGTATTCAAGAGGCTCATATTTTGATAGGTCATATTTTATGTGACATAATTGAGAAAGAGATATTTGGAGATGGTGTTAAATAGTATTTATGCAAAAAGCACTTTTTTTAGATCGTGATGGCGTTATTAATGTTGAAAAAGACTATTTATATAAGATAAATGACTTTGAATTTATTGATGGAATAATAGACTTGTGTAAATATTATCAAAACTTAGGTTTTATAATTGTCGTTGTAACAAATCAGTCTGGAATTGCAAGAGCATATTATACAGAGAATGATTTCCATATTTTAACTTCTTGGATGATAGAAGAATTTTCAAAAAATAATATAAAGATACAAAAAGTTTATTTTTGTCCACATCATCCAGATATTAATGGAAAATGCTCTTGTAGAAAACCTGAACCAGGAATGTTACTTCAAGCAGCCAAAGAATTTGATATAGATTTAGAAAACTCTATACTAATTGGAGATAAGCAAAGAGATATAGATGCAGCATATAATGCAGGTCTAAAAACTGCATATCTGTTTAATGAAAAAAAAGATATAAAACAATCAACGGCTACAAAAATACTCTCAAAACTAAAGGATATATATTGCTAATACTAAATACTGGTGGAACTTTTAACAAAAAATATAATTCTCTTAGCGGTGAAATAGAAGTTGCGTATGATAACGAGTTTATAAAGACTATACTTGAATCTACTGAAGCTCCTTTTGATCTAGCTGGAGTAATGTATAAAGACTCACTGGATATGACGATAGAAGATAGAAAGATATTATCACATATTATTTTAGAATCAACGGATGATGTATTTGTGATAGTGCATGGAACTGATACTATAAATGAGACAGCAGAATTTTTAGCAAATATGTTTGATGATAGGGCAATAGTTTTAGTTGGAGCATTAAGACCTTTTGAGATTGACAATATAGAGGCAAGTTTTAATCTTGGTATGGCAATGGGCTTTGCTCAAGGGGTGGATGAATATGGTGTATATATCTGTATGAATGGATATACAGAATCTTGGGATAAAATCAAAAAAAATAAAAAATTTGGAAAGTTTGAGCTTGTCAAATAAAATAAGCTGTAGTCATTGTCATTTAGAATTTGATGAATCTGTTTTAATTAAAGATGAGGAGCATTACTTTTGTTGTACTGGTTGTCAGGGAGTATTTCACCTTTTAAGTGATGAGGGATTGGATAGTTTTTATGCTAAAAGTTCAGGTACTGTTCTAGCACCTCCAAGTACAAATTTTGAAGATTCATCTAGTTTTAACACACCTGCTTTTTATGAGCAATTTGTCAAAATAAATAAAGATGGTTTCTCTGAAGTTTCTTTAATCATTGAAGGGATTCATTGTTCAGCTTGTGTATGGCTCAATGAAAAAGCCTTACAAAAGATGGATGGGGTTATCGAAGCAGATATCAACTTTACCAACAACAAGGCTACCATTGTTTGGGCTGATAGTGTTTTAAAACTCTCACAAATTATAGATATGATTCGTGCCATTGGATACAACGCTTTTGCTTATGATGCTTCAACTCAAGAGATTCATGCAAATAAACAAAGAAAAGAATATTACTTAAAAATGGCAGTAGCAATTTTTTCATCTATGAATATTATGTGGATAGCAGTTGCTCAATATGCTGGGTACTTTTCTGGTATGAGTGGGGATGTTAAAACTATACTTAATATAGCAGAGTGGATTTTAGCTACTCCCGTTCTTTTTTATAGTGGTTGGGTTTTCTTTCGTGGAGCATATTATGGTCTAAAAACTAAAGTTGTAAATATGGACTTACTTGTTGCAACTGGAGCTAGTTTAACCTATATTTATTCTATATATATTACGATTACAAAAAGTGGTGAAGCTTACTTTGATAGTGTGAGTATGATAATTACCTTTGTTTTAATTGGTAAGTTTTTAGAAGTCCTTAGTAAAAAAAATGCAGCAGATACCTTGGATGTTTTGAGTAAAAATATTCCAAATGAAGTTAGTATATTTAAAGATGAAAAAATAGAGTTGTGTAAGATTGGGAATGTTAAAGTTGGAGATATTGTCGTAGTATCATCTGGTGAAAGAGTATTACTTGATGGTGAAATCATAAAAGGTTCTGGTTCTTTTGATGAGTCAAGTTTAACTGGAGAAAATGAGCCTATTTATAAAACTATATCTGATAAAGTTGTAAGTGGGACTGTAAGTATTGATGCTGATATACATTTTAGAGCTACTAAGGATTTTGAGCATTCAACTTTATCTTCTTTAGTTACTTTACTCGAATCTGCAATAAATAAAAAACCTAAAATTCAGCAAATGGCAAATAGGTTATCAGAGCATTTTTCAACTGCTATACTTATTTTTTCTTTCTTAACTTTTGTTGTTTGGTGGTTATGGCCACATAGTTTTGAAGACTCCTTTATGGTCGCTATCTCTGTAATAGTCATAGCCTGTCCTTGTGCTTTAGCATTGGCTACACCAGTTGCAACTTTAGTTGGTCTTAGTCTAGGTGTTAAAAAAGGGATACTCTTTAAAGAAGCAGCAATGCTTGAGACTATGGCTAAGGTTGATACTATCGTTTTAGATAAAACAGGAACCCTTACTATGGCCAAGCCTGAGGTTATAAACGAAAAGGTTTATGAAGAGTTTGATATAAATATATTGTACTCAATGGTTAAGTTATCTAAACATCCAATATCTATAGCCTTAAAGAGATACTTGGAGTTAAATAATGATATACAAGAGATTAATTTTACTCAGTATTCACAACTTCAAGCTCTTGGGATTAAGGCCCAATACAAAGATAACACTTATCTTGGTGGAAATCTAAAACTACTTCAAGAACATGGTATTGAACTCAACTATGAAACAAACAATACTATTTTTTACTTTACTATAAACGGAGAAGTATTGGCTGTTTATGAGTTTCAAGATAAAATTAAAGAAGATGCAAAAGAGATAATAGATAACTTCAAATCAAAAGGCTTAGAAGTTGTGATGCTTACAGGTGATAATAAACAAAGTGCCACTAGTGTTGCAAAAGAGTTAAATATACAAAATTATATATACGAACAATTACCAGTTGATAAAGCAAATTATATTACAAGTTTAAAAGATGATGGTAAAACAGTTATAATGGTTGGAGATGGTATAAATGATATATTGGCCTTAGCTCGTGCAGATATCGGAATTGCTATGGGTAGTGGTAATGATATTGCAGTTGATGTAGGTGATGTTGTTATTTTAAATGACTCACTTAAATCACTTGAAGATGCTTTGAAGATTTCTAAAACAACATTTGGACTGATAAAACAAAATCTATGGATATCTTTAGTATATAATGCTATAACAATACCTCTTGCAATGGCTGGTTTAGTTATACCACTAGTAGCAGCAATCTCAATGAGTGTTAGTTCACTTTTAGTAGTTGGTAACTCAATGAGAATCAGGTATAAATGGAATAGATAATAAATTTTAAGTGTAAAAAGGAACTTTTTATGGATTCTTGGGTTATAACAATGATGCTTAGTGTATCCATATTTTTAGGTGCTATAGCACTTCTTGGATTTTTATGGGCTGTAAAAAATGGTCAGTTTGATGATGAAAATAAATTTTTAAATGCTACAAAGTTTGACGGTGTTGAAGAGTTAAATGATGCTGTAAGTTTAGAAAAACGAAAAGAAGAGTTGAAGAAAAATTACAAACCTGAGTAAATCAGGTTTGTAAAAGTAGAATTATTTACCTACAGTTGCAGAAAAAGCATCTAAGTCAGCATCACTATATTTAGCAACTTGACCTTTCATAAGACCTTTCATTGGTCCACCAT
>CAZZAZ010000135.1:0-4394 GCA_964652355.1 uncultured Sulfurimonas sp.
TTTCTGGTGAAATTGATGAGTATGAAGGTGATGTTATCATCCCTAAAGCTAACAAGGTTGGAGTACTAGGTCAAAATCAATATGCTTTTGAAGACTATACAATCATGGATGCTGTACTTTTTGGAAACAAAAGGCTTTATGATGCAGTAAAAGAGAAAGAAGACCTTTATGCAAATGGCGACTTTGAAGATGATGCTGTAAACAACCGTCTTGCTGAACTAGAAGTTATCTCAGTTGAAGAAGATCCAACTTATGAGTATGAAGTGAAAATCGGTAAAGTTCTTGAAAATGTTGGAATTCCTGCAAGTGATCACTATAACTTAATGAGTTCTTTAGATTCTGCTGATAAATTCAAGGTTTTACTTGCTCAAGTTTTATTCCCTAAACCTGATGTATTGTTCCTTGATGAGCCTACGAATAATCAAGATATAGAGACTATCTCTTGGTTAGAAAATGAACTTAAACGCCACGAAGGGACTATGGTTGTAATCTCACACGACAGACATTTCCTAAATGCTGTTGTTACAAATATACTAGATGTTGATTATCAAAAGATTCGTGAATTTACTGGTACATATGATGACTGGTATATTGCAGCAAATGTTTTAGCTAAACAACTTGAACTTGACAATGCAAAAAAAGAGAAAGAAAAGTCTGACCTCGAAGCTTTCGTTCGTCGTTTCTCGGCAAATGCTTCAAAAGCAAAACAAGCAACTTCAAGACAAAAACAACTTGACAAACTAAATATTGAAGATATTAAACCATCATCACGTCGTGATCCATCTATTGTATTTAAAGCAAAAAGAGTTATGGGTGATGAAGCACTTGAAGCTCATAATATCTCTCACTCTTACGGAGATAACAAAGTTCTAAATGATCTTACACTTAAGTTTGAACCAGGTGAAAAAGTAGCACTTATAGGTGCTAATGGTGTTGGTAAAACTACACTTCTTAAAATTCTTATGGAAGAGATAAAACCAACAAGTGGTGAGGTAAAATGGGGTGCGACAATAGAGCCTTCATACTTCCCTCAAGACACGGCTGACACAATTTCTGGCGATGGTACTCTTTATGATTGGTTACGTGCTTTTGACCCTAAACGTGATATTGCAGAGATTAGAAACTGTCTTGGTCGTATGCTTTTTAACGGTGAACAGCAAGAAAAATCAGTAGTAAGTATCTCTGGTGGTGAAAAACACCGTATGATGCTTAGTAAAATGATGCTAGAAGCTGGAAACTTTTTAGTTCTTGATGAACCATCAAATCATCTTGATCTTGAAGCTATCGTTGCCTTAGGTGAAGCACTTCACAGTTTTAAAGGTAATGTTATCTGTGTATCTCACGATAGAGAGTTACTCGATGCTTATGCTTCTCGTATACTAGAACTGCAAGCCGATGGTACTGTTATTGACTTCAAAGGTACTTACGAAGAGTTTGCTGAAGCTAGAGCAAATGGACAAATATAAAAACTTCTTAGGTCTAGGAATTGCAGGAAACTTTGCACTTCACCTAGACCAAGCCGGTGAAGCAGAAGATTTTAAAGATATAATCACAGCAGATGAAGCAGCTCCAAAAGGGATGTTTCCTTTTTATCTACCTTCTACTGTAAAATCTGCAAAAAAAATTTTAACTACCTACCCTCTTTCATCAGATACTATTAAACTACCTTCACAAGATGTAAATGTTCAAGCAGAACCAGAGGTTGGACTTATTTGTAAGTTAGAGTACAAAGATAATAAAATATCTAAAATTACTCCTACTCATTTTGGAGCTTACAACGACTGTTCTATCAGAGTAAAAGGTGCCTCTAAAATTTCAGATAAAAAGAACTGGGGGGAAGCTTCTAAAGGGATAAGCGCAAAGCTTATTGAACTTGATAAGTTTAGTGATGGTGGAATTATGGATGACTATGCCATCTGCTCTTACTTACGACGTAATGGTAAAGTAACTGCTTATGGCGAGGATGTTGAGCTAAATGGTTACTCTTACTTTTACGAAAAACTTCAAGATTGGATGATAAACCAAATCAATACACAAGAAGATTTTGGACCACTAGAGAACTTAAGTGAGTATATTAAAGAATGTGATTATCCAAAAGAGGCAATTATTAGTATCGGTGCTACAAGATATACTCCTTATGGTGAATATACATTTTTAAAAAAAAATGATGAAGTGATTATCGTAGTTTATAATGCAAAAAATATATCTAATGCTGATGTAGAAAATTGTATAAAAAAGAACTCTTATGATTTAACCAAGATGAGTATATTAGCTCAAAAAGTGCTATAGATGAAGACTGGTATTTATGAGCATTACAAAGGTCCTAGATACGAAGTTATAGATACAGTTAGACACTCTGAAACAGAAGAGTTAATGGTTCTTTACCGTACTTGTTATGGCGATGAAGATTTATGGGTTAGGCCATATACTATGTTTTTTGAGACTATTACACATAATGATAAAGAGATGCCAAGATTTAGATACATTGGAGAAAATTCATGAGTCGTGGTAAAAAACTAGACCTGTTTATAGGTGCTGATATAGATGATGGCTGGGCGGAGGTACAGAGCCCTCGTAAAAGTAAAGTTATGGGTGAGGACTTAGAGCCATCTAAACATCAGCTTTTTTTTGCAAAAGAAAAAAGACGTGGCAAAGTTGTAACTTTAGTTGGAGAGTTTTTTATGCCAAAAGAAACAACAGATAAAGTTTTAAAATTATTAAAAAAGAAACTTGGTTGCGGTGGAGCTTTTAAAGATAATATGATGGAATTTCAAGGCGATTTAAAAGATAAAATTCGTCCTCTTTTAGTTACAGAAGGTTTTAAGTTTAAACCTAAGCACTAAGCTCTTTTTTACTAACAACTAATGGCTCTTGTTCACTAACATTTGTAGTTATGCTATAAGTATCACGTCCACTATCTTTGGATTTATATAACATTCCATCTGCTCTTGAAAGTAATACCTCTTCATTTAATTCATCAGTCGCTTTACAAGATACAACACCTATCGACATTGTTAAATACTTATGTGCTTTAGAAGTTTTATGTTCTATCTTTTTCTCGCGAATTGCATCACAAATATCTCTGGCAATATTTGCACTATTTGATTCATCAGTCTCTGTAAACAACACACCGAACTCTTCACCACCAAGTCTAAATACAAAATCTGCTGGTCTTTTTAAAGTATCTTTTAAAACTTGAGCTACACTTTTAAGTGCTTCATCTCCTTCTAAATGTCCATAAGTATCATTATATTGTTTAAAGTAATCAATATCTAACATCATAAAGGTTATATGAGATTTTGTTCTTTTTGCGCGTTTTAATTCTCTATCATATACAATATTAAAATATCTTCTATTATAAAGATTAGTTAGGGAGTCTGTATATGAAACACTCTCAAGTTTTTTATTTGCTATTTTTAATTTTTTAGTTGCAATCTCTAGTTTTGTTTGATCATTTTGAATACTTTTAAATACATAAAAAGAGATAATCATAACACCAAAAATAACTATAAGTAAGATACTTCCAACCTCTAAAAGTAAAGAATCATATATTCGCAAAAAATTCTTTCTTTCATACTTTGCTATATTTACTTCATAATCTATCAATTTATTTACAACTTGGTGTATATGTCTTATCTTAGAATCAAAATTATTTATAGAAATTACTTTAATATCCTTACCATTATTCATAGCTTTTAGTATATTTATAAAATATCTATTTACAGACTCTATCTCATGATCTGTATATTCAATATATCCCAGCTCTTCATATCGCTTAAAGTGTGATTTGTATTGTGCCCATTCTTTATCTATAGTTACTAAAGATGATTTTATTTGTAATTTAATCTGTGCTGGTGTTAGTTGAGAATTTCTTGCTTTATATATAGTATTAGATAAAGCACTACTATATGTTTGTAGTATTATGCCTAATTCTGTAACTGGAACTAATGAACCAAAATATAAATTATCGAGGTTCTTCTTCATTGTATTAACATTTATAGCACCCATGATACCTATTATAACAAGACCTATCGTTATTAAGACAAAGATAAATAATAGTTTACTTCTTAATTTTAGTGCTTCAATAAACTGCATAAGTCTCCCTATAAATATAAAATAATTAAATAGCAAGAATTATTCCATCTAAAATCTTTATATAAATATATATTTTAATAATAATTTAAATAAATTCAAGTTATAATTACAAATATTAACATTAATATAACCTGAACTAATGAATTTAACTTTTATTGCTTATAAAAAGAAAATATAAAGGTTTGTAGTGATAGAATTAAGACTGTTAATGGACACCTTAACAACAAATTTAGAAAATTATCATATAGGAGAAAATATGTCACTTTCAAGAAGAGAATTTCTTAAAAGTTCAGCGGCAG
>CAZZAZ010000136.1:0-4366 GCA_964652355.1 uncultured Sulfurimonas sp.
TAACTAAGGAAGAAAATATTATGGAAGCACCATTAGTAAGCGGAATAGCATTAGACAGAAACCAAGCACGTATATCACTTATGGATGTAAAAGATAAACCAGGAATTGCTTCTGAAATTTTTAACAAGTTAGCCGATGCTGAAGTAAATATTGATGTGATTATTCAAAATAAAGCTCATGATGGTACTACAAATATTGACTTTACAGTGCCAGTTAGTGATTTGTCTGATGCAAAATCTGTAGTTGATACTTTTATAGATAGTGGTGATATCAAAGATGATTCTTATAATGAAAAAATTTGTAAAGTTTCTGTTGTTGGTGTTGGTATGAAGTCTCATGCTGGTGTTGCAGCAAGAGCATTTTCAACTATGGCAGATGAAAATATAAATATTAATATGATTTCAACTTCGGAGATTAAAGTATCTATGGTTATTGATGAGAAGTATGCAGAATTAGCAGTTCGTGCACTTCACAATGCTTATGAGTTAGATAAATAATGAACTCGACACCCTCTGATTTTGCACAATGGAGTCTTGATACCATAAGAGAAGAGGGTGCGTGTCTTTCTTGGCTAGAGGAAAATAGATTTGACTGGACTACTACTACATCTTTAGCGTTAGAGCAAATTATTGCAGGTAAGACAATTATTTTAATTACTGATGAAAAAAGAAAATGGTTGGAGTCTTATATACTTACAGAGATTAACTCTAAAAATTTAGAGAGACCACTTTTACCAATTGTTAGTATGTATGGTTTATATAAACATTATAACTATGTAAATGGTGGGGATATGATAGATGTTCTAGAAGATATGATGTCGCTTTCATATAAAAATGACTATTTCTTTTGGTATATTGGCAGTGGTGATGATAAACGAGCAGATATAGCAAAAAGGAAAGAGACCAGTTATTTTTGGATATTTGATGAAGATCACTCAAATGCTTTTAATCTAAAATCTTATGATAAAATTTTAGATATAAAACTTCTACAACTCTATAATCTTTTTGATGCCTCACTAAATGCTGCAATGTTTGGAGAGGTTGATGTTAGTTCGTGAGCCAGATAAAAGTCATATACTAATATCTAGTGATATTGATGAAGCTTATGAAAAGCTCAAAGCTAGACTGAAACCTGCTCGTATAGTTGGTTTTATTGAAGATGATTTTAAATTAGAACATGCAAAGGCAGTTGTAGCTGAAGCTTATATTAGTGAGGCATCTACCAAGTATATAATCTTTGGTGCATCAAAATTTACAAAAGAAGCACAAAATTCACTTTTAAAAGTTTTAGAAGAGCCACCTCGTAACATAGAGTTTATAATTATTTCACCAACGAAATCAAACTTATTATCAACTGTTCGTTCTCGTCTTCCTATTGTTCAAGGTACTGTAACTCATGGTACAATGCAAGTTGAGTTAAACTTAGCAAGACTTGATTATGATGATATTTTTAAATTTTTAAAAGAACATTCTCGTATAAAAAAGACAGAAGCTAAACTTTTAGTAGAGGCACTTTACTACCGTGCAACAGTTGTTGATATGTTAATATTATCACAGATGCAACTTGATAATTTTGATAAAGCATATAGGCTTTTGGAGTTAAATTCTAGACCACAGTCTGTTTTAGCTTTAATCCTTATGGGTTTTGTTGGAGATAAAAATGTTGGTGCATAAACTATCTTCTGATATAGATGTACAAAAGTACCTTAAAGATTTAGGTACAGATAGTGGTGGAATAAGTATACTTAGTGCTAAAGCTAAAACACATTTAGTTGAGATAAAAGAGCTTCATGTTGGTGCTGCAAATATACTAAAACAAGATGCTCTTTCTATTGGAGCAGATTTAGCTGTGCCTCGTGGAACAGTTGTAGCAAAAGAGCCTTATGTTGATTGTTTACTCATTGCTACAAGTTCTCAACTTCAAAAACTTTCCCGAAAAGAGTTAGCACAACCTTTTGGGTTAAAAGAGTTAGCACAAAATTTACAAAAAATTTTAAAAGTTAAAAAACCAAAGAATGTTGAGGTAATGGGTGTCATAAATGCTAACGATGATAGCTTTTTTTCTGGCTCAAGATTTCAAGGTAATGATGCGTTATATGTAATACAAAAGATGATAAAAGATGGTGCAAGTATTATTGATATTGGTGGTGTTTCATCTGCTCCTAACTCTCTACATGTAGAGGTTAAAGAAGAGTTGAATCGTGTGAAACCAATCATAGACTTGATTAAAAAAGAGAAGCTTTATGAAAAAGTTGATTTTAGTATAGATTCATATGAGCCACAAGTTATAGAATATGCACTAAAAAATGATTTTAAAATTGTAAATGATATAACAGGTTTAGCTAATGATGAGGTTTGTAAAGTTTGTGCAAAATATAATGCTAAAGTTGTGATAATGCATATGCAGGGTACTCCACAAACTATGCAAGATAATCCTCAATATGAGAATATATTAAGTGATGTTTATAACTTTTTACAAGCACAAATATTAAAAGCGGAATCTTTTGGTATTAGTGATATAATAGTTGATATAGGCATAGGTTTTGGTAAAACATTAGAAAATAATTTAGTGCTAATTAAAAACTTAGAGCATTTTCTGATATTGGGGAAACCAATACTTTTTGGGGCTTCAAGAAAATCTATGATAGATAAAATAAGTCCGTCAAAACCTGATGAAAGATTAGCAGGTACTTTGGCTTTACATATAGAGGCTATTAGAAATGGAGCAAGTATTTTACGTGTTCATGATGTTTATGAACATGTTCAAGCTGTTAAAATTCAAAAAGCTTTAGATAATATAAATTAGGAGAATATATGAGATTTCCGATAATTCGTGATATTACAACAAAAGACGTAGTTAGTATAGGTATTGATACGAGTATATCTGAAGCGATTTCTGAAATGATAAAACAAGAGCATAGAAGTGTAGTTGTAATTGGGGATGATGATTATTTTATTCTTACTGTATTAGATATCTTAAATCTAGAAGGAAAAAGTTTAGATGTATCGGTAAGAGATTTAGATTTAAGAGTTATTCCGAAAGTTTTAAAAGATACAAATATTTTAGACACTATTCAATTATTAGATGATGAACTTGAATATATATGTGTTGTAAGCTCAGACAATTCACTTTATGGTCTTGTTACTCATACAGATATAACGAGCAATATGGATCCGGATACACTTATGGATACTTATCTCTTAGAAGATTTTTTAAAAATTGGTAAAAGAATGAAGTGGGTTGATAAAGATGAGATAGTTTCAAAATTAACCAAAGAGATGATGGTTAACTCATTTGACAATATAATAATTGTACATGATTTAAAGCCAATAGGTATATTGACAACTAAAGATATTATGTGGATTATTAAAAACAATAAAGATCTAAATCTACCAGTTAGTGAGTATATGACATCACCAGTTGAAACAATTAATAAAAGTGCGTCTATGAAAGATGCCTTAGAATTTATTACAAGTAAAAATTATAAAAGAGCTGTTGTAGTTAATGATGATGGTACTATGCATGGAGTGATTGCTCAAAAAGATATAATCTCTTTTACATACTCAAAATGGGCTATGGTAATGAAAGAGCATAATAATGAACTTGAAAATGCAAACACTATACTAGAAAATCAAAATAAAGAGTACGAGTTAAAAGCTTCAATAGACTCTTTAACAGGTTTGTATAATAGATATAAATTTTCTGAGTTATATACTTCATTTTATAAAACTATGACTAAACAAGATAATGATATGTCCTTAATAATCATAGATATTGATTTTTTTAAAAAAATTAATGATACTTTTGGACATAACATTGGTGATCAAGTATTGATAAAGATTGCCCATACTCTTCTTCGAACACTAAGAGATATTGATGTTATATGTAGATGGGGTGGAGAAGAATTTTTAGTATTATTACCTAGTACAGACTTAAATGAAGCAAATCAACTAGCTCAAAAAATACGAATTAATATAGAAAACTTAGATATAGAGATAGTTGGAAATATTACAGCTAGTTTTGGAGTATCACAAGTTAAAGAGGGTGATATGATGGAAGATGCGATTGATAGAGCTGATAAGTCATTGTATTTAGCTAAAGATTCTGGTAGAAATTGTGTTAAAACGGAGTTAGATTTATAGTTAAAAAAACCTCTACAGGTAGAGGTTTTTTTGAGATAGAAATTATTCTATCTCAGCGTCGATAACGTCTTCGTCATCTTTCTTTTTCTTAGTATCAGCTTCACCTTGTGGAGCATTACCTTGTTCTTTTTGTTTGTACATCTCTTCAGTAACTTTGTGAGAAGCTTCTGTAAGAGTTTTTACTTTTTCTTCGATTTGCTCTTTAGTTGAAGACTCATCTTTTA
>CAZZAZ010000137.1:0-4227 GCA_964652355.1 uncultured Sulfurimonas sp.
AAAGCTTCTTGTGTACTTACAAAAGCACCAAGTCCAGTTGATAATACTCAACTTCGTGACTTACATATCAGATTACGTGAACAAAAATAATCATAATGACTAGTTGTAAAAAACTCTTCTTAATTATCGGAGCACCTGGCTCTGGTAAAACTACCGATGCCCAACTTATCGCGCAAAACAACGACAACATAACTCACTACTCTACTGGCGATATGCTTCGTGCTGAAGTTGCATCTGGAAGCAAGCTCGGTTTAGAGATAAATGACTATATCTCTAAGGGCTTGATAGTTCCTATAAAAATAGCTATCGAGACTATTACTAATGCTTTTAAGTCAGCTCCAACTGACACTATCATTTTAGATGGTTACCCTAGAAGTATGGAGCAACTAAATGCACTAGAAGATTACCTAAGTGATGAGCTTGAACTTACTAGTGTTATAGAAGTAGCCGTAAGTGAAGAAACTGCTCGTGATAGAGTTCTTGGTCGTAATCGTGGTGCTGATGACAATACAGAAGTGTTTGATAATCGTATGAAAGTATATACTGAACCATTATCATATATTCAAGCTTTTTATAATGAAAAAAATATTTTAAAAGTTATAAGTGGCGAAGGGACTATACAAGAGATAGTTCAAGAGATGCAAGAGTTTATAAACTCTAAGATTTAGTTATAAACGCAAAAGCGTTTATAGTCTAGTCTTCTTCTGAAAATCCAAACTCATTTTCACCAGAATCTTTTTGTGCCTCTTTGATATCATCAATAAGCTCTTTACACTCATCTTCTTCAATATCTCCACTTTGTATATCATCTAAAACATCTTGTAAATCTGCTTTAAATTCACGAAGCTCTTCTATCTCATCTTTTGCATCTTCTGTTGCTTCTTTGTTGTCGGCAATCTCTTCAAAGATCTCATCTAGTCTTTCATCCAAATCAGGAATAACGCTTTTTGTAAGCAGCTCTTCAAGTTCTTGTGCGTATGACATTTAACTTCCTTAAATTATTTTCAGTATAATACTTAAAAAATACATAATGGAAGATGAAATGAACTTTTATGCTCTAATAATTGGTACAGAAATTTTAAATGCAAGACGAGAAGACAAACATTTTATATTTTTACGAGATGAACTTAAAAAGTACGGACATGAACTTTTTGCTTCATTTATTGTAAAAGATGATAGAAAACTAATAAAAGATATGTTTGAGCTTATCAAAAAAGATAAAGATGCAGTTATGTTTAGTTTTGGTGGTATTGGCTCAACTCCAGATGATTTAACACGTGCTATCTCAGCTGAAGTTTTTACTCTTTCACCATTAATTAGACATAAACAATTTGAACAAGATATTGTAAACAGATTTGGAGATGAAGCTTATCCATACAGAATCCACATGTCAGATCTACCAAAAGATGCTGATTTACTTAAAAATCCAGTAAATAATATGTCAGGTTATTCACTTTTTAACAAATTCTTTTTTGTTCCTGGCTTCCCACAGATGGCACACCCTATGATAAAAGAAGTTATTAAAAATGTATTTGGCAAAACTAAAGATAAATATAGACTTACACTCCTTGCAAAAACTAGTGAAAATACACTTATTAGCGTAATGAAAGAGATACCAAGCCATATAGAACTCTCCTCACTTCCTATACTAAAAGATAAAGATATATTAGTAGAAATTTCTCTTGCATCAACTGATGAAAAAGAGTTAGAAAAATTTTTCTCCCTTTTCACAACATCTTTAAAAGCCTCTAATATAGCTTATAATTTAATATAATTATTTTCTTGTCGATATTGTAATAAGTAAAAATCAAGGAAATACATCATGTTAGTTTGGTTATTGGCATTATTATTGCTTAGTATATCTATATATGTAGTTTATCGATTCGCTTTAGGTTCTGATACCAAAGAGATAGATTCTCATAGTCATCACTATACATTTAAGATCTAAGAGGTAAAAATGAGTATAACTAGAAATAATTATGTATTTAAGGGACATAAAGCACTCCTTGGAAATAAATATGTAACTTATGGAGAACTTGAACTTCCATCAAGATATGAAATTTACAAACAATCAGAAAATTTTGACTGGGGTCATGTTGGATCGGGTGCAAAACAACTTGCTTTTTCTATGCTTTTTCAACTAAGTGATAAAGATTTTGCACAAGAGCATGCAATTGGGTTTATGAATGATATTGTGAAGTCTTTTAGCTCTAGAGACTGGCTTCTAAGCGCTTCTGATGTTATGACTTGGATCTCAAAACACAAAGATACAGAAGAACCAAGTAAACTTTTTAATAAATTACCAACTAACCTTAAGATATCAAAAACTAGAAAAAGAACAAAAACTAATGTTGTTAAGCAGATATGTAAAGAGTTAGAGATAACTCAAAAAAATCTTGCAACAATTCTAGAAGTTCCTGAAGGTACAGTTAGTTCTTGGGCTGTTAAAAATGAGATACCTAGGCTTGGTAAAAAAGCAATAGAGTTTTATATTCAAAATAAACATAACCAACAAATAGTAGATAGTTATAAAAGTTTTGTAAATCTATTAAACGCTTCATAGAGTTTAATAGATGAAGCCAAAAGATGAAGTGACAAGAAGCTTACTTATAGATAGACAAACATGGGATGATGCTATGAAATACTCTCGCTCAAGATACAAAATGAGTCTCTCAAAGGTAGTAGAATCTTTACTTCAAGATTGGCTTTCAAAAGAGAAGAGAAAACCTCTTGATAATGAAAAGCAGGGTAAATTTTTCGACTAATACTTACCTTGCATAAGTTGTATTTTTTGGAGCATTTTCATCATACTCCAGTAGTTTAAGTATACTTTTTTTATTCATTTTTCTTGCAAAGTCAATAACGCTAATCCCTTTTGAATCAGTTGCGTTTATATCTGCACCCTGCTCTATCAATACTTTTGCGATACTTACCCGACCGTAACATGCTGCAGCCATAAGCGGTGAAAACCTACTTCTTCTTTGTGTAGCGTTTACATCTATGCCTTTTTCGATTAAATACTTAACCATATCTAAGTTATCATAGGTAATTGCCATCTCAAAAATAGAGACACCCTCTTCATCAAAGTCATATATATCTGCACCAGCATCAACAAGTAACATTACCAAATCATATTCGCACATATAGCGCATAGAAAGAGCTAGGACTGATTCCTCAGTATCATTTACATCGTTTACATCTGCACCATCTTTTATGTACTTTTTAACACCAATAAAATCATTATTTTTTAAATATTCAAGCCATTTATTCATGATAGAAGTATATATCAATTATTGTTAGTAGTTTTTTAGTATAATTGCGCAATAAATTAATTAAGCGAGAATTCATGGAAGTAATTAACACAACAGACGATTTTAAAGCACTTATCGAAGATATAAAAACTTCAACAACTGGATATAGAGATCCATTAGCATTTGGTATAGCGAGAGTAGATTTAGGACAACTAAATGTTGATAAAACTCTTCAAGCTACATATCCACTTATAAACTGGGATGAAAATTTTGGAAGTGCTGCACTATTTATAAAAGCATTAGCAGAACAAGGAATCGATGTAGATTTTAACGATAGCGAAGTTGTTTGCGATATAAATGCAGCATTTTTAAAATCTTGTTTAAATGCATTTACACCTTACTCCGGTGAAGCTCATGGTGATGCTCATAAAAATATTCAGGTAGTATCTGCACTTTACAACCAAATCATGTCAAGTGGTTCTTTAGAGGGTGAATTTAAAGTATGTTTTATCTTTGATGATGCTCCACTTAAAAGTGTTGAAGCATCTTACTTAAAACTATATGCAATCTCTCAAGCAAAAGTTCCACTTCGTGATATTAACTTAAATGGTGCATTTGGCGCATTACCAAATGTTGCTTGGTCAAATGGTCAACCAATTGAACTTGATTACTTACGCGAATTTGAGATTGAGTTAAAGCTTGCAAATGAATATCCACATATTGATTTTGTAGATAAATTTCCAAGATTTTTACAACACATCATACCTCAAGATAACACTCGTATCCTAGATACTTCTAAGGTTCGTTTTGGTGCACAACTTGCGGCTGGTACTACTGTAATGCCAGGTGCTTCTTACATCAACTTTAACGCTGGGACTACTGGTTCTGTAATGGTAGAAGGTCGTATATCTTCTTCTGCTATCGTTGGTGATGGTTCTGATGTTGGTGGTGGTGCTTCTATACTAGGAGTTCTAAG
>CAZZAZ010000138.1:0-4199 GCA_964652355.1 uncultured Sulfurimonas sp.
TCTGTATTTTTTCTTTATTTGATTCATTAATTTGGATTAAATTCATAGGCTTATTATACATAATATCTATAAATTATACGAGGAGATTAAGTAACTAAAATAATGTAAACTTACATTGTACTAACAATTATATGGCATAATAAGCTTTTTAAATAAAGGAAGTAAAAATCAAGTGAAAGCTATTGTAAAATCATTACCAATACTAATAGCTTTAGGAAACTTCACATTTACTATAGCTGATTTAAGCATAGATGAAAAAATAGAAAATATTAAAAATGCACCTTCAAGCGAAAGGGTGCAGATGATGAATCAACTTAAACTTCAAATGGCACAAATGAATCAAGAAGATCGCATGAATGCTATACACAAACTTCAAGAAAAAATACAAAACAAAAAACAAAGCACTTCAGACAAAACTAACAACAAAATGACGCGTCCAAATTTAGATGAATATATGGACTCTTCATTAAAAAATACTCAACATATTCAGAGTTTAAGATAAAGAGGGGATGAAATTGAAATACATAATAATTTTAACATTGATACTTAGCATAAACCTTTTCGCATATATAGATAAAGATATGGATGGAGTAGATAATCTACTAGATAGATGTCCTGGTACACCTATTACAGATCTTGTAGATTTTAATGGATGTAGTATAAAAAGTCTCTCTTCAAATCATCACTATGATATTATTTTCGGTCTAGGTTATGCTCAAACTGATTACTTAGTGTCTGATAAAATTGAGACTACAACTACATCACTACAAATAGATTATTTTTATAAAGATTTTACCTTACAAGTTTATAGCTCTTATTATAGTTCAAGAAATGACTTTTTTTCTGATAAGGGGATTAATGACACCGTAATAGCAGGATATTATAGATTCAAACTCTATGATAATCTACTTTTAAACATAGGGGCTGGTGTAATACTACCAACTTATGATGCTGTTTTAAACAATAATAATACAGACTATATCGGTTCTATTAATCTTAATTACGCTATAAATAGTGATATAAATATTTTTACTGGTTACAATTATACTGTAGTAAATGATGATGATGTAACTATCACAGGGTCTGGAACGATTACTTATCAAAATACTAGTGCATATAATGTTGGTATAGGTTACTACCTTACACAAAAAACTTATATATCTGGGTCTTATAATAATTCTCAAAGTATATATACTAAAATACCAAATATAGAAAATGCCTCTATATATATTTTTTATAGCATAGATCAAAATTGGTTTACAAACATGTCATACTCTCATGGAGTTAGTGATAGCGCAAATGATCACTATACTTCAATCCGTGTAGGATATTATTTTTAGGATAAATTATGTCAAAAAAAATTTTACTTCTTGAAGATGACTATGATTTAGGTCTGACTATAAAAGAGTTACTTGAGTACGAAGATTATGATGTAACGCTTGTGTTAGATGGCAATGAAGCAGCAGATTTCTCTTATGAAAATAATTTTGATTTGTACATTTTTGACATAAATGTACCTGAAATCAACGGACTAGACCTTTTAGATGCACTTCGTAATGCAGACGACAAAACTCCAGCTATATTTATATCAGCCCTTGTTGATTTAGAGTCAATATCAAGAGGTTTTGAAGTTGGTGCAAATGATTATATAAAAAAACCATTTTTCCCTGAAGAATTACTTATTCGCGTAAATGCTAAGTTTCTAAACGAATCAAAAATATTGACATATAGCGATATATCTTACGATACGCAAAAAAGAATCATTCGAAAAGATGGTACTGTTATATCATTGGGTGAAGTTCAAGAACGATTATTTGATATTTTTATGCACAATATTGGTCAAATTTTAGATAACTCAATCCTGATGGAGTGCTTAGATCATCCATCACCAACCGCCCTTAGAGTAGCATTGAGTAAACTAAAACAAACAACAGGTTTTGATATAAAAAATCTTCGTGGAATAGGTTATATACTTGAATAAAGTTGAACTTGAATCATACCTAAAGAGTTTTTTTCTTTTTTTCTTCTCTATGGGTATCTTAATTACAACTATTTTTTATATAAACTTTACTAAAGAAGAGATTGCTTTAAAATCTAATATATTATCAGAGATGCGTATTTGTAACTTTGATTTGAAATGTGAAAAGTTTAAAATAGATTTTGTAACAGTTGGTAAAAAAGATTACCACACTCTATATCAAAACGAAGATGCTTTATATGCTCAGTTTCCAATTACTGGAGCAAATAAGAATGCTCTAAAAGTTAGTTTTTCACAGTCTAGTTTTTCACAAGCGCTATGGAAAATACAAAGAGAACTATTAATAGAATATCTAATGATGATGTTTGTGGTATTACTCTTAGCGACAGGTTTTGCCTATGTGTCTCTTAGACCATTAAGAAAATCACTACAACAAACACAAGAGTTTGTTAAAGATATTTTACATGATTTCAATACTCCATTATCTACAATTCGTCTAAATACATCCATGTTAAAAAGAGAGATACCAAACAATGATAAAGTAGATAGAATTGAAAAAAGTGTCTCTAGTGTATTGCATCTACAATCACATTTAAAAGCATACCTCAATAACAGTCAAAATGAAAAAGAGCATCTTCAGCTTTCCAAACTGTTAAAAGAAAATATATCTTTACTTGAAAAAAATCATCCAAATATATCTTTTTATAGTGATTTGAATGATTGTGAACTTTATACATACAAAGATGCTTTTATGAGAATAATTGATAATCTCCTATCTAATGCAGTAAAATATAACAAACATAATGGAAGTGTAAGTATTATTTATAAAAATAGTACAAAAATACTAGAAATAAAAGATACTGGAAAAGGTATAAAAGAACCAAGTAAAATATTTAATCGTTTCTATAAAGAACAAGAACGAGGTATGGGCATCGGATTAAATATAGTTAAAAAACTTTGCGAAGAGTTAAATATAACCATATCAGTTGAAAGTAAAATAGGTATAGGTAGTAGTTTTTACCTAAATATCAGTCCTTTACTCACATCTAGTAAATAAATTTTCTTAATTCTTACACTTCGCTAACACTTCTATTGTACAATTTTCCTATACAAACAAAAAAGATAAAGGAACATTATGGCATTTACAGAAGAAGAGATAACTCAGATTTATGTAGCTACATTTAATCGTGCACCAGATGAAGTGGGATTAAATTACTGGATGAATGACTCTGGACTTGAAGATATTAATGATGTTGCAAGAAGTTTTTTTGATTCAGATGAAGCACAAGTTATGTATCCTAGTTCAGTATCATCAACAGAATTAGTGCAAACAGCATACCAAAATCTATTTTCAAGAGAGGCCGATGATGGTGGTTTAGCTTATTGGACTTATGGACTAGATAATGGTTTTGTTTCACAAAGTCTTATGCTTCAAACTATGATAAATGGTGCTCAAGGAGATGATGCTCTAATTATACAAAATAAAACACAAGTTGGTATAGATTTTGCAAGTAGAAATATTGATAATAAAGAGATAGCTTCAACTATTTTACAAAATATAACATATGAAGAGTCAAGTGTTCAAGAAGCTTATGCCATTATGGATGCAGTAAACTATGAAGAAAATATAAATAATGTAAATCACGATACATTGGGTGGATTTACTGGAAATTTCTTTAATGGGATGAGCATGGCACTTAGTTATAGCAATGATACAAATATTTATGTTGAAGAAGACACTACTCTTGTAGGGGTAGTTAATATAGAGGAGAGCTATACAACTGATTTTATAGCTTAAATTTCAATACCTTAATGTGGGTATTTCAGTTCATTAAGATAAGGTAATAGCATGCGTTTACCTTAATGAACTGAAGTGCCCATATCTACTTTTTATACACTTCCCATTTTTTACTTTTCTAAAACTCATATAATCTAAAAAACTTCACAAACACCACACACAATATCTATAAAATACGTCTAAAGATTAAGAAAAGGATATAAAAAATTCAAAATACCTAACACTACAAATACTCTTGATGGTGGAACTTTTTCTCCATTGAAAATACTCATTAAAATCCATAGAGGATTAAGCAAAAGCTTGAAGTTAAAAATGGTTAATAGGGACTCAAGAGAACTTACAAAAACTAAAAAACAGTGTAACAAAAGGATAAAAAATTACAAAACAACTTTAGCAATATCCATAATATTATTATCTAGTGCT
>CAZZAZ010000139.1:0-4148 GCA_964652355.1 uncultured Sulfurimonas sp.
GATTAAAAAGCCATTTTCCCACATACCAAGTTCATTGATGTTTATGCCTATAGCAGGTGCAACACTTAGAGCAAACCACATCCCTGCTAACTCATCTATAACTATGCGTTTATCATCATGTATCCCAGACTTTTTTTCATACTTATTTATCTCTCTAATTGCTATTACACTTATTAAAATAGTTGCTAAAAATAGAGTATATGCATCAAAGTAGATTAAAACTAGCATACCTAATGGAAGTGAAACAAGTGTACCCATCGTCCCGGGTGCTTTTGGTGCTAAGCCACTGTATCCTAGTGTTATAAAAAACCAATTCATTTTTTGCCTTAAGTTAGTGAAGTTGTTTGATAGAGTTTCATCAACTCTAGATAAAAATCTTTTTCAGTATGTTCCTCTAAAAGACCCTCTACTGGTAAAATATCATAGTATAGTTTTTCTAAATTTTTAAATCTATTTGAAAAAAGTTTAGAAAGTATAAATGCACTTATCTCTTTTCTTATAAGCATAGTTGGTGGTAATATGCCAAGTTCAAGTAGTTCTAAAATAGAATCTGCATGATAAGAGATTTGATGATGTTGTCCATGTGGACAAGTGTTTTTACTAACAAGTGTAGTACATTTATCACAATAAACATACTCACTAGCTACTGTAATCTCTATATCATGACCTACAACTCTATCTACGATAGATTTGTTTGCATTTGAGTCATAAAACATACCAAGTCCGGCATGGTTCCGTCCAATAGTAAGTCTATCACAACCATAGTTATTTGCTACAATAGCATCAATAATTATCTCATTATAACCTGCAAAAATATAGCTGTTTTCAAGTGGTACTATCACTACATGGTTCTTAGTTAAAAAGTTGTTTATAAAAAACTCTAGTGCTTCTTTTCTAGTTTCGTAGTCAAGATTTGATTCTGTATATGGTTTTAGTAAAAATATTACAAGTAGGTCTGTATTTTCCAGTGTTTGACGAATAAGTCTTTCATGAGCACGATGAAGAGGATTTGCAGCCATTACAAGTGATGTTGTATGTTTTGCATCTATTAATTTTTTTGCTTCTTCAATCTTTTGTTTACAAGCATTTACTTTTTGATTTATCAGTGTATATGGACCAGATACAGCAAGTGAACCTAGCCTAGCCATTGTAGCTTTTACACCTGGATGGCTTAAGTCATCAGTTCCATAAATTTGTTTGATTCTATCACTTGGGTCTATCTCATAAACTTCTTGTACATTTAAAGTAGCAAAATCTTTATCTTCAAATATTATTGTAAGTTTTTCGCCAATCTCTAAAGAGCTAAGAACTTCAGCATTCATTTTTCCAGATGGTGCTAGGATAAAAGGGAATGGGAAAGTCTTTCCATCAATCATGCCTGTTTTTAAAACCTCTTTGCTCTCATAAGAGTTCATCAGTGTAGTAGCTGGTGAAAGAAGACCCTCTTTTAACAATTCTAAAGCAGAAGCTGCTTCTTTATCAATATGCAGTTGTTTATTTTTTCTTGATGATGTCATATTTTTTTCTTTTTTCCCATAAACTTTTACGAGATATTCCTAGTTTTTTAGAAAGTTCAGTATCTGGAAATTTGTGTTGATAGTTAAGAACAATAAATTTAACATAATCTTCGATAGGTAGAATTTCACCTTGATCAAATACATTGTTTTCACTCTTTATCTCTATAACATTATACTCTTCATCTTCAATTTTATCATTTGAAGATATAATCACTTTTTTACCTTCAAGAAGAGTTAGAAAAGGTTTTCTATCAGCTTTTTTTAATGTATGAAAATCAATTATATATATTAAAGCATTGCTTGAAACAGATTCTATTTCATCCATAGCTTTTGCATCACTTAGTGTTATAAAATGAAGTGGTAGGTTCTTCTCATTTGCATAAGTAAAAGCAAATGAATCAGCATGTTTTTGAAAGTTACAAGATATAAATACGGGAAGTTCTAGATTGTCAAAATTATGTTCAGAACCAATAGCTTTAAAAGTGTGAGAAAGGTACTTATCATAAGCTTCACTTTTCTTTTTTAACTTATCATAATCTTGATAATGGTCTATTTTTCTAACAAGTTCTTCAATCATAAAAGGTTTTAGTATATAATCTTTTGCACCTGCAGAAAGAGGTTTTGATACTGTGTCGTTAGAGATATATGAAACCATAAGTATTATGATAGATTTCTTAAATGTATCTATTACAGGATTGAAATCTTGACCATTAATATTGGTAGAAAGTAATACTACATCGTAGTTATTACTTTTGATAGCATCTCTTGTTGATGTACACATTTCACACACATGACCTAACTCGCCTAGTTTTGTAGCAATACTTTGTGCTAGATATATTTCGTTTTCTATAATTAATATTTTCAATTTATTTTGTCCAATCATAATATTTTAAATTTACATTAGCGATTACGCCAACACCTTCACCTCGACCTATAAAGCCAAGCTTTTCTGTTGTTGTAGCTTTTATATTTACTCTACTTGTATCTATCTGTAAAATAGAACTAAGCTTTTTTCTCATTTGTGGTTTATATTGTCCTATACGAGGCTTTTGAGCAGCTATTGTTAAGTCTATATTTATAATCTCAAAACCAAAATTGTGGATTTTTGTAACAACTATTTTAAGTAACTCTTTTGAATCAATGCCAGCATAACTTTCATCATTATCAGGGAAAAGCATCCCTATATCGCCCATACCAGCTGCACCTAAAAGTGCGTCTATAAGTGCGTGAATAGCAACATCCCCATCACTATGAGCTATAAAGCCATAATCAGTCTCTATCTTTATGCCACATAAAAACATCTCTTTATCTTTTCCAAAAGCGTGTACATCAAAACCTGTACCACTTAGCGTATCGCTTGATGGAGCAGTTAAGCAAGATAGTTTTTTTAAATCACTTATATGTGTGATTTTTAAAGCATCTTCTTCACCTAAAATAAATTCTCTGCTCCCACCATCAGCTACAATAGCACTACTCTCATCAGTAAACTCTTCATCACATTCAAGTGCTTTTTTAAGTACAGAAGTGTTTGAAAGTTGTGGGGTTTGGATTTGTTTTACTTTATCTCTATCGATAGTTTCATTGTCATAAACAATAGTATCCGTTACTTTTAGAAACGGTACTATACAATCAGCATCGTTTTTATGAGAAATGATATTTTTGATAAAATCTTCGTTTATGCAAGAACGAGCTACATCACTGACTAAAACAAACTCTGTCTCAACAGATTTTAGAGCATTTTTGAGAGACTGTTGCCTAGTATTAGAGCCTTGGATAAATTTATATTCAGCATAGTTTTTCATAAATTCAATATCTTCATAAGAAGAAGTTATGATGATATTTGCAAAAAGTTTCATATTTTCACATCTATCAGCTACTTCCTGCCATAATGGCTTGTGATTTATTCGTAACCATTGCTTCTTAATATTTAGTTCAAAGCGGCTAGAAGTACCAGCTGCAAGTAATATAAGTGTTATATTAGACAATAAAATTCCTAGATATTAAAAGTGTTACGAAATTATACACTTTTTTTTTGTTTTTTTCTATGTTATCTATATAAAGCTACTCAAACATATCAAAATATTTATAAATTTTATAAGCAAACCATCTACTTAATGTTACATTAACTTTATTTGATTATATTTCCACATACTATTGTTAAACATCATAATGAGCTAAGCCCATTATAATGGTAAGGACAATTTGTCCCTACGACCCCCTAAAGCTACAAAAAAAGTTTTTTTGAGATTTTAGATGTAAAAATATATATTTATGAGGAGAACTACATGAGAAGTTCATGGGTTAAAAAAAGAGAAAATGATTCTGTTAGAACTCAAATGTACTATGCAAAACAGGGCATTATTACAGAAGAGATGGAGTATGTTGCTAAGATAGAAGATTTATCTCCTGAACTAGTGCGTAGTGAGATTGCACGAGGACGTTTAATAATCCCTGCAAATGTTAACCATACTTCACTAGAGCCAATGGCTATTGGTATTGCATCTAAGTGTAAAATCAATGCAAATATTGGTTCATCGGCAATTGCATCTGATGTAATGGGTGAAGTTGAAAAGATGGAAGTATCTCAGCACTATAAAGCTGATACTGCTATGGATTTATCAACTGGTGGTG
>CAZZAZ010000140.1:0-4051 GCA_964652355.1 uncultured Sulfurimonas sp.
GAAGGTGCTGATGTTTTCGCTGGTACATGTGTAATGTGTCACGGTGCAGATGGTACAGGTGTAGATAGTATGGGTCCAAATATCAAAGTATTTAATCCAACTTTAGTTACAAACGTGTTAACACATGGTAAAAAAGCTAATATTGGTACTATGCCTTCATTTGAAAGACTTAATGCTAAACAAAAAGAAGCTGTTGGTGCATACATCACTAGCTTAAGTAACTAAAGGAGTCAGGTATGAATGAAAATAGAAGTCTATTTGCTCTTGATGGTATAACAGGTATGTTAATTGCAACTTTATTATTACTATCTATTCTTGCTGGATTAACAGTATGGAATATGAATGTACAACAAGTTAATGCAGCTAATTTTTATGAATTAAAAGATGAAGCATCTATTAGATCAGGTATTGGTGGCAATGGATCATCAGTAGCTGATCATATTATAGATGTAACAAAGTAAGGAGTGTAAAATGGAAAAAATTATTACATGGGGCCTAGTATTTATGGCAGCATACACACTTTATGCAGTTTTAACTCCAAATCATCTTTTTATCGGTTAGGAATTTTATTGAAATTTCTATTTAGAGGGCTTATAGCCCTCTCGCTTGCGCTTATATTCCAAACAAACTTATCTGCAAAATATTTATATAAAGATGAAGTTATATTTAACCCATCATTTACTGAGTCTGTTGAAACTCTGGGTAATGAACTATATGAGAAAACAGGGATATCTTTAAAGCTTTTAATGCTTAAAAAATTACCAGATAATACACATATAGCAGAGTATGAAAAAACACTTATTAAAGAATTTTCTGAGCCAACTATACTTTTAACATTTTCAGAGATGGATTCAAAAGTTGATATCTTGGCTAGTGATCCATCTTTATATAAATATTTTAATAAAAAACAGGTACTATCTCCAGTATCTTCACCAGTACAAGCTTTTGTAATAGCTTTGCTAAATCTAGATTTTTCAGATATGACAAGTGGTGGTACTATTTTACCTCTTTTAGCTCAAAAAGCTAAAGAAAAAGAGATTTTAGGTAAATATAGTGGAAGTATGTTTAATGGTTATGCAGATATTGCAGAACAAATTGCTGATAGTAAAAATATAGTTTTAGAACATGCTGTAGGAAATGCAAATAAAAAAAGTATCTTTGTAGTTAAGATTGTATTTTATGGTTTTTTATTCTATGGTATATTCATGTATATAAAAAGAAGATTATACTTCAGAAAGCATAGAAATGAAAAAAAATAATAAAACATGGCCTTATTCTATTGCAATTGCAATATTTTTAGTAGTTGTAGCTGGTGCTGCAACTATAATAATTAGTGCTAAATTACCAGTACAAGATAGTGATACATACATGATGGGTTACCATGAAGCAGATGCCAAAGCAAATGAACTTATAGAAGCAAAAATAGCTTTTGATAGGAACTATACACTTGAATTTTTAACAGACTCTCTACATGTAGAGGATACAAAATTAGAGTATAAAGTAGTAGATAAAAATAATAATGATATTGATAATGCCAAAGTTGTAGTAGTAGTTACTAGACCAAATACTCATAAATATGATTTTGAATTAAATAACCCAAAAGTTCTAGATGGTACGTACACATTTGCAAATGTAAAATTACCAGTTGAAGGTAGATGGGATATTATGGCTAAAGTTAGTATTGGTGAAAATCAAAGATATTACAATGTTAAAATGGATACTAGAAGTAAAGGTGCTTACGAGTATTAAGCAAGTTATAGGTAAAATTACCTATGAACAATCAAACAATTATTTTACCATCTGCTCGTGCAATTCGTCACGAGCAACTCTCCATAGATAAACAAACCCTTTTCTTACCAAATTACATAACTATTAGTGACTTTATCTCTAAGTTATGTATAGTTGAGAATTTTAAGATGTTAGATGCTGATAGTAGAGTGCTTTTACTTTTAGAAGCTAGTGATTTTGACTCATTTAAACACTTGCAAATTCAAAGAAACTTTTTTACTTTTACTAGAAATTCTTCATATATTTTTAAATTTTTTGAGGAGTTAAGTGCTGAATTATATAACATACAGACTCTTGATACTTCCGATATTTATGGAGATTATGAAGAGCATATAACGATACTTCAAGAACTTTATAAAAGATACGAAACACTTTGTTTAGAAAAAAAAGTATTAGATAAAATATTTTTACCAAAGCTTTATACTTTTAATGAATCTTATGCAAAAACTCATAAAGATATAGCTCTACATGTAGACGGGCATTTGACTAACTTTGAGTTTGAATTGTTACAAAAATGTTGTGTGTTTTGTGATGTAAAGATTGTATTTTCAACTACAAAGTTCAACACTAAAATGCAGACTAAATTTAATGAACTTGGACTTGAGTTAAAAGCAGGACAAAGTTATGAAATATCTTTAAATGAAAGAAAGATATTAAATCAAGTTAAGCTTCAAGAACATGAAGGTATATTTTGTGAAAGCTTTTCTGAGCCTATTTTACAAGTGGCATTTGTTAAAAAGAAAGTTTATGATTTTTTGCAAAGAGGTTATGTTGCTGAAAAAATTGCAGTAGTCTTACCAGATGAAAATTTTGCGCAACTACTAAAGAGTTTTGATGACAAAGGTAACTTTAACTTCGCTATGGGTGAGCCTTTTAGAAAAACTAAAATATTTACAAAACTAGATGCTTGTATGAAACTACTTGAACAAGATTCAAAAGAAAATGAAGCAAGATTAGCTAGAGTTGGTAATGAGTTATATACAAATTTACTAGCTATTTATTATGAAAAATCTGACACAGTTGATATTTTAGAGTTTTTGAAAAAATATAAAGAAAGTTTTGCTGATAAAAAAAGTATGAAAATATTTGATGAAGAGCTTTATAGTTTTAAAAATATCTTGCCATATATGAAAGATATGCTTATAAAATCTGTTCTATCAGTTTTTATGCAAAGACTGGCTTCTCGTACACTTGATGATGTTCGTGGTGGTAAAGTTACGGTTATGGGAGTTTTAGAAACTAGAGCAGTTAATTTTGATGCAGTCATAATAGTTGACTTTTCAGACTCTAATGTTCCAAAAAAGAGTGATAAAGATATGTTTTTAAATACAGCCATAAGAGAGATGGCAAATCTTCCAACTATGGCAGATAGAGAAAACTTGCAAAAGCATTATTATGAGATGTTGATGAATCGTTCAAAAGAGGTAGCTATAAGTTTTGTAAAAAGTGCAGATAGCTCTGGCTCTAGGTTTTTAAAACAGTTAGGTATAAAAGAAAACTTGAAATATGATGAAAATCAATATGCAAATATTTTGTTTGAAAAGCCACCTCTACATGCAGTGTGCCCCTTGGGTATAGAGCAGGAAGAAAAAGAGATAAAAGAGCCTTACTCTTTTGTAGGTAAAAAACTATCAGCTACAAGACTTAAAAACTGGCTTACATGTAAACGAAAATATTATTATAAATATGTGAAGCATATCTATGGACATGAGATACCAAAAGATATGCCACAAGAGTTTGAGATAGGTTTGCAAGTTCATAAAGCATTAGAAAATCTTTACACAAAACACTCTAGTTTTGATGATGTCAAAATTTTAAAACATGCTCTACATGTAGAGCTAGATAAGGCTTGTGGAGAGAGTGAGTTAGAGAAGTATCTCATAGCAATTCAGAAGAAAAATTTAGAGAAGTTTTGTGCTTTAGATATAAAGCGTTTTAAGCAAGGTTTTGAAGTTTATAAGTGTGAGAAAAAACAAACTTGTACTTTTTCTGGAATAACATTAGAGGGTAGTATAGACCGCATAGATAAACGAGCCAATGAGATAGAAGTACTTGACTATAAAACTGGAAAGTACCCAATTTATAGTGAAAAAACTTTAGATGAAGCTACTGATTTTCAACTAGAGTTTTACTACCTCTTAGCTGCTGAATTTGGAAATGTTGTTGGATGTTACTACTATGATTTAAAAGAAAGTAAAATTGTTAAAGAGGCTTTTTTAGAAGAGAAATTGGAGAGATTAAAGCAAATTATTGAAGGTTTATT
>CAZZAZ010000141.1:0-3918 GCA_964652355.1 uncultured Sulfurimonas sp.
GAAATATTTGGTGGGATGGTCTAAGTGGTTCATGGCAAAATGCTGTAGCTGCAGTTCATCCAGATCCTATTTCTGGTATGCATTGTTGGCATCAAAAAGTTATCCTTGAGAAAGCTCAAGCTGGTGACAAAATTGGTGACATCTATGTTAACTATGAAAATAACTTTGAAATTTACAAAGGTTGGCGTGATCAGCTGACTCGTGGTTTAGATGAAACTTCTACTCTTCGTCGTCCACAGCACATTAAGCGTCCATGGGTGCCTTTAAGTGATAAAGCATACGCAGTAAAAATTACTAAGTAATTAAAATTCAGATAGCGGCGCACTTGCGTCGTTACCTCTTCGTCAGATACTAAAGTATCCTTCCTCTCTCTGAACTTTTACCATTTTTTTAACTTATATATTCTCAATAAATTATAATTCGCTCCATAACATTCTAGTCCACAATCCAAAAGTACTTGTATAACCAACTTCTGAAAACTTTAAATTACCATCTTTATCATATATAAAAGTAGTTGGATAGGCTACTACATTAAATTTTGAAGACAAAAGTCCTTGCTCATCATTGTGAACATAAAAATTTAACTCATTTTCGGCTAAATACTCTACTATGTCATAATCTGAACCAGATTTTATGGCAATACTTAGTACTTGAAAGTTTTCAGATATAGTTTGAATGTTTTGTGCTTCTAATTTACATGTAGGACACCATGAAGCCCAAAAATGGATTAATATAGGCTTGGAGTTGTCTAGCTCAAATTTGTAGCCAGAAACCAGTTCTAAATTAGTATTTGAAAGCTTTTCTTTACTTAAATCAGAACTTTTGTATATGCTGATTAGATTAGATAAAATAGTTATGATGATTATAAAAGATATAATCTCTTTTGCATAATGTTTTAGTTTTTCTTTCATTAGTTTAACACCTATATATAATTTATTGCTATGATTATAGAGTAAAAAGGTAAAAGATGTATAAAGTTATATTGATAATCAGTTTAGTGTTGTTTACAAGTTGTTCTTGGATAGGTTTTGGACAGGATGAAAAACCTTTTGTATATGTAGATAAAAAAGATGCGATACTTATAAATGATGGAGATTTCGCAAATGTTTGTACTGTGTGTGCCTCTAGTTTATCTGATGATTTTAAAACAAATCATACTGCACGTTATGAAGATTCAAACTATCAGTATTGTTCACTGCATTGTTTTGCTAAACACCTAAAGCTCTCTAAAAAGATTAAAAATCCTAAGGTTATAGATGTAAATAGTTTAAAGTTTATTGATGTATCTAAAGCCTATTATGTGATAGATAGTGATATTGAAAGTTCAAAAAGTGATATTAGTAAATTTGCTTTTTCCTCTTTAGTAGATGCAAGAGAATTTCAAGAAGAAAATGATGGGGATGTTGTAAATTTTTATAAAGCCCTAGATGTAGCGAGAGAGGACTTTATAGAAAAAAGTTGGTACGATATATTTTAAGACATAATACCTTTAATCATAAAGAATAATAAACCAGCAAGTACAGCAGCTGCAGGTACTGTGATTACCCAAGCGGCAATAATTTTCTTAACTGCATCACGTTTAACATATTGAACTTTTTTAACTTTTTTGATATGTTTTTTAGTTGATTTAATGATTTTTTTCTCATTTTCAATTAGTTTATACAGTTCAACTACTCTAGCAAATTCAGATGCTGATTTGTCGTCTTTGTCTTCTAGTACTCTAAGTTCAGCTTTGTAAGCAGATTTGTTAAGTTTTTCATCTTCAATTATTAACTCATCTTCTTCAATTGTATTACTTGGATTTTTAAGATGTAACCATTCACGTAAGAAACCAACACCAAATACACCACCAATAGCGATATGAGTAGAACTAACTGGAAGCCCAAGTTGTGAAGCTATAATAACTGTAATTGAAGCAGCCATTGCGATTGAAAATGCTCGCATTTGATCAAGTTCAGTTATCTCACTACCTACGGTTTTAATAAGTGCCGGGCCGTATAATGCAAGTCCTAAAGCAATCCCAAGTGCACCAACACCCATTACCCATAATGGGATAGAAGCTTTTGAAGATATACCACCATTTATGACAGCATCATTAATTGCAGCTAACGGACCAATAGCATTTGCAACATCATTCGCACCATGAGCGAAACTAAGAAGTGCAGCTGCAAAAATAAGAGGAATAGTAAACATAGTGTTTACAGATGCTTTAGTGTTCTCTAAAGCTGTAGTATTTTTAGATAGTTTTGATTTTACCATTGTATAGACAATTATTGCGACAATAAGACCAAGTATTAAGGCTGTCATAAGTGTCGGTTTTTTTGTTATCTCTATTGAGACTAAAGGAAGTAAATTTAATACATCAACGACTTGTGGCCAAATCTTTTTAAGACCCTTGAGTGTTAAGTAAGTTACAAATGCCCATGACATTAAAGCTACAAAGATAGGTACATAAGTCTTGGCGGCACTTATTTTATTTTCTTTAAAAACTATACTTTTTTTGATAGCAAAGAGAAAAGCTGCAGCGATTATACCACCAAGAACAGGTGAAATAACCCATGAAGCAGCGATTTTACCCATAGTAGCCCATGAAACAACACCAAAGCCAGCAGCTGCGATACCTGCACCCATTACACCACCAACAATAGAGTGAGTAGTAGAAACTGGAGCACGCATCATAGTTGCAAAGTTAAGCCATAGGGCAGCTGCTAGTAATGCTGCCATCATAGCCCAAATAAAAGGATCAGAATTGCCACCAAAAGCAGAAATATCAATAATACCTTTCTTTATAGTTTTTACAACTTCTCCACCAGCAATTAAAGCACCACCTGCTTCAAAAACAGCAGCTATTATAATAGCCATAGTCATTGTTAATGCACGTGATCCAACTGCCGGACCAACATTGTTAGCTACATCATTTGCTCCAATATTCATAGCCATATATGCACCAATAAGGGCAGCTACTGCTAGGAACATATTGTTAGAAATACCACCGTTACTTAAAAAACTAAAAGTTAATACACCAATCATAAAAAATAGGGCAAATCCTAGTCTTGTAAAATCAGGACCGCTCTTTTTTAAGGCTTGCTTTTCAAGCTTTGACATAGTCTCAATTTCCATTATATTCCTCTTTTTCTTATATAGTTAGAATTTTATTAAAGTTTGGTTACAAAATGATTACATTTAGTATTATTCTTTAATGTACGCTTTTATAATCTCTTGACGAGAAAGTGGTCTATCTCCAGCATTTCTACCTAGTGTTGCTACATTATCAAGTTTTTTAACAGCATCCATTGAACCAACAACTTTTCCAAAAATAGTATGGTGACCATTTAGCCAAGGAGTTTTTGCTGTAGTTATAAAGAACTGGCTTTTATTTGTAGATGGTCCTGCATTTGCCATAGCAAGTATTCCAGCTGAGTCAAAAGTTTTATTTTTGAATTCATCTTTGAAGGGTTTTTTCCAAATACTTTCACCACCACGACCACTTTCAGTAGGATCTCCACCTTGAATCATAAAACCTTTTATAATACGGTGAAAAGCAATGCCATTGTAGTAACCATTTTTTACATGTGTTGTGAAATTCTCAACAGTGAGTGGTGCTACATCTGGATAAAGTTCAAACTCTATATTACCTTGAGTTGTTTCAAAAATAACATGTGGATTCTCAGCATAAAGGTTTACTGATAACAAAAGTAGTAATGAAAATAAAAGTGATTTCATTTATATCTCCTATAGTATTAATATAGTGATATTGTATCTAGTTAAATTTAAAGTAGTATTTTGTTGGAAAAGTTTGTTTATGTTTGATAAGAGAGTTGAAAAAAAAGATCTTGTCGCTAAAAAGCGACAAGGTTTGGTACTATTTACCAGCTGCAACGCGATCTTTAAGACCTTTACCAGCTTTAAATTTAGGAA
>CAZZAZ010000142.1:0-2889 GCA_964652355.1 uncultured Sulfurimonas sp.
TTGAAGAGTTATTATTACAAAAACTATTAAGAGGGCATATGCTAACAAAACAGAGTAGCCAATAAATTACCTAACGGAAATTTATCGGCTATCTTCAATCGTTATACGATAATTAGGACATAAATGAAAAA
Organism: uncultured Sulfurimonas sp.; assembly: GCA_964652355.1. GTDB lineage: Bacteria > Campylobacterota > Campylobacteria > Campylobacterales > Sulfurimonadaceae > Sulfurimonas. Next base: position 132 of record CAZZAZ010000142.1, read on the forward strand.
TGAATTAAAGTTAAAGCTAGAAACCAAATATAATTTAATTGATGTAATACATAAAAAATCAAACATAAGTTATAAAATAATCATATTAATCTTTATTGGATTAATTGCAGGAATGACATCAGAATATACTAGCCAATTTAATGAAATAAATGACTTAATAATGACATCGTTTTGTTTTTTAAAAAATTAGCAAGTGAACAAAAAGTACCATATCAGACACTTATAAATGCTCTTCTGAGAAAAAAGCTACAAGAAGTATAACAAGCGCAGGTTGAACACGTGCTTGTTATACTTCTTGTAGCTGATTCATTCAAAAAGGTAACACAGCTGTTTATTATTCCCACCAATCATACGAATTACTTGAGGGAAACAATCATATTTTTCTCTTCTTAGAACATTCAATGTGAAAAAAATTGTACTTCAGTTTTAATTTTGGTTTTCCAGAGTTTAAAGTATAATACATCGAAGGATAAAAATGAAAAAAATAATCTTAAGTTTACTTCTTATTACTAGCTCACTGTTTTCTTTAGATGGAAACTTGGTGTATGTAAAATATTGTGCATCATGTCATAAAATGAAAAAACCAAAAGTTGGTTTATTAGCACCACCTATGCCAAGTGTTTCTAAGCGCTTACAGAGAGATATAGATTCAAAAGAGGAGTTTGTTGCATTTGTAAAAGACTATATTCAAAATCCTTCTAGAGAAAAAGGTCACTGTAGTGAAAAGGCATTTGTAAACCTTGGCACAATGCCTCCTGTAGGCAAATCTTTAACTAGAGAAGAAATTGATGCTGTATCTTTATGGTTATTTGAAAACTTCAAACATCCAAATAAAATAAAAAGTTGTGATACAGATGATTAAGAGTTATGTCCATAAAGAAAAAATATGAAAACTATATTGATAATATCAACAATATTTACATATAACCTATTTGCACAAAACAACTATTCCACATCATCAGACTGGCTTACTGAAACAAAAATAAATGAGCAAAAGTTTGAAAAGATACAAAGGCAATTTAGAGGTTTTGATCTGGCGATGGTTGAAGTTGGCTATAGGTTTAACACCTTATATTTTGCTATTAAAAACAAAAACTATGATTTAGCTCACTACAATCTAGATAAAATCAAAAAAACTATTGAAAACGGTATACAAAGAAGACCTAAGCGTCAAAAAAATAGTAAAAGTATGTTTCTAGATACACAATATAAAGCTATGAAAAAAGCGCTAAACTCAGAAAATGTAGAAAAAATACAAAAAGAGTATCTAACTACAAAGCAAGTATGTAATTCATGTCACGTGGCAGAAAATGTTCCATTTATACATGTAGTAGATCCTGAGTATAGATGGCAACCTATCAAATAAACTACTAAACTAAGCAGTTTATTTGATTATAGTTTATCCTAGTTGAGATGTTATAGCAGCCTCAACATCAGTTATATCAGCAGTACCATCAACAGTTATGTAAGTTAAACCATCTTTAGTTTTTGCTTGTTCTTTGTAGTAACCAATAAGAGGTTGAGTAAGCTCATGATAAACTTTTAGACGATCAAGAACAACATCTTCTTTATCATCAGGGCGTTGAACTAGCTCTTCTCCAGTTTCATCATCTTTACCAACAACTTTTGGAGGATTGTACTCTAGGTGGTAAGTTCTTCCACTTGCTAAGTGTGCACGACGACCACTCATACGTTTCACTATCACTTCATCAGCTACATCTATCTCTATCACAGCATCTATCTCTATACCTGCATTTGCTACAGCGTCAGCTTGTGGAAGTGTGCGAGGAAAACCATCTAAAAGGTAACCATTTTTACAGTCATCTTCAGCGATTCTATCTTTCACTAATCCGATAATGATTTCATCAGTTACAAGTTGACCAGCATCCATAGCTTTCTTGGCCATTTTACCCATTTCTGTTCCAGCTTTTATCGCAGCACGAAGCATATCACCCGTAGAGATTTGAGGTATGTTATATTTTTTTGTTAAAAATTGAGCTTGTGTACCTTTTCCAGCACCAGGAGCTCCTAAAAGAATGATTCTCATTTGTTGTCCTAAGTATTTTAATGTTGAAATTATATAGTTTTGAGTTTAAAACTAGCAAAAAATAGTTTTCTACTCACCCCAACCTAGTTTTTCTTTTAAAACATCAAAGTAGTTATATTCCTCTTTATGGATAAGTTTTACCGTTTTTGTAGCAAGTTTTATATGTACACTTTCACCTAAACCAAGCTCATGCATATCTTGACCATCTATGATGATAAGTGCCCGCTCTTCAGATGTTTTCATCTCTACTGGGAACTTACCAGGAAGCACAACTGGTCTTTGAGTAAGTGAATGTGGACATATTGGTGTAAGAGCAAAAACATTTGTCATAGGAAAAAGGATTGGTCCACCAGCTGAGAGGTTATAAGCAGTTGAGCCTGTTGGAGTTGAGACAATTACCCCATCACCATAGTAAGTGTTAAAAGCTTTAGAGTCAACAAGTGTCTCTATATGGATCATGTTTGAGACCCTTGTTCTAGTTAGAACTATGTCATTAAACGCATACATTTTGAGCTCTTTACCATCTTTTATAACTGTAGCTTCTAAAACAGCACGCTCATCAAGCTTGTAGTCGTTATTTACAATTTTTTGCACAAAAGAGTCTAGCTCATCCAAAGATAAATCAGCTAAAAATCCAAGGTTACCTGCATGAACACTAAGTATTGGTATATCGAAGTCAAAAGATTTTCTAACAGTAGATATTAGAGTACC
>CAZZAZ010000142.1:2899-3916 GCA_964652355.1 uncultured Sulfurimonas sp.
TACCATCACCGCCAAGTGTTACAAAAGCATCACAAGTTTTTCCAAGCTCGTCAAACTCTACACCCTCTTTCTTTATCATTGATGCGCTATTTTTCTCTAAGTAAACTTCTATGTTGTACTTTTGGAAAATATTTTTTAAGATTATAAAATTATCTATTATTTCGGGTGTAGATGGGCGTAAAATTACCCCTACTTTTTTTATTTTATTGTTATCCAACTTTTCTCTTTTTACAAATATTTCATCAATTATACTACTTTTGTGTAAAAAAATCATTGCATATTATGCTAGAATATAAAAAAAATAGATTGGAAACTAAACAATGGCAATTTTTGAGGACGTAGATATTACCGATTTTGATGAGATTATGAATGCTGAATTTAAAAAAAACAAGATAGTCATTTTAAAATTTGGTACAGAAATGTGCGATGCTTGTCATGCTCTAGAGAGTGAACTTGAAGATTTAGAAGAAGAAAATGAAAATGTTTCAGTCTTACTTATAGACTGTAATCAAGCTCAAGACCTTGCAGAAAACTATGATATACAAGAAGTTCCAACTATGATAATTTTAAAAGACAGAAGCACTATGATATATAGAAACTATGGCGTTATGATGTCCCAGGATATTGAGGAAATAATAAGCAAAGTTTAGATATAATCGCGAAAATTATTTTATAGGACTCTATATTTATGAGAAGTCATTATTGTACAGATTTAGGCGAAGCAAATGTTGGTGAAGAGGTAACTCTTACAGGTTGGGCAAATAACCATCGTGATCATGGTGGGATTATTTTTATAGATTTACGAGATAAAACTGGTCTTATCCAGCTTACTTGTGATCCTGCTGATAGTAAAGAATCACATGAGATTGCTAATAGCGTTAGAGATGAGTATGTACTTATCGCAAAAGGTCAAGTTCGTCTTCGTGGTGAAGGTTTAACTAATCCTCGTCTAAAAACTGGCTCTATTGAGATAGTTGTAACTGAACTTATTATTGAAAACAAGTCAGCAGCACTTCC
>CAZZAZ010000143.1:0-3809 GCA_964652355.1 uncultured Sulfurimonas sp.
ACACCATCAAGACCCTCTAAAATAGGCATCATTAAAACAGCTTGTTGCTTTTTAACATCATAAATTTTTTGAAGTTGACGACCCATTAAAAGATTAAACTTTTGATCAGTCCCACCAATCTCTATATCTGATTTAAGATATACACTGTCATAACCTTGAAGAAGTGGATACATAAATTCACTTACAGCAATAGGAGTTTGAGAGGCAAATCTTTTTGAAAAATCATCACGCTCTAACATTCTAGCAACAGTAAGAGTTGAAGAAAGTTCTAACATTCCAGATGCACCAAGTGGTTCTAACCAGTCTTTGTTATAAACTATATCAGTTTTATCCTTATCCAAGATTTTAAATGCTTGAGTAGTATATGAGGCAATATTTTTTTCAATATCATCTTGAGATAAAACTTTTCTAGTAGCACTTTTACCAGTTGGATCACCAATAGTAGCTGTAAAGTTACCTATTAGAAATTGAACTCTAGCACCATACTTTTGAAAAGTTGCAAGTTTTTGAAGTAATACTGTGTGACCTAAGTGTAAATCTGGAGCAGTTGGATCAAAACCAGCCTTTACAGTATAAGTTTTACCCTCATCAAAATATGCAGTTAATAATTTTTCAATTCTTGCATCATCAATAATTTCTGCACTACCACGATTTATCTCTCTTAACGCTTCTTCTAACATATATATTCTCTTCTTTATAAATATTTTTTGACTTTAAAGTCGATTTCAATTACCTATAGGCATCATCAGTACGCACCATATGTATAACTTTTATATTTTTCTCTATTTTAGCACGAAGTGTGTTAATATCAGCTTCTTTTGACTCAAAACCTAATTCACAATAGCGAGTTGACTCACTTTTATTTTTTCCTAGTTCAATTGAGTTAATATCTATATTTAATTTAACCAAAAAGTTTAAAAAATCAGCTAATGTTCCTTGACCACTATGAAGAGAAACTATCATGTTATAGTTGTAAATATTTAGTTTTTCCCATCTTACAAAAACCATAGGTTCATGTGCATCTAGTTTTTTATTTGCACTTTTACACATTTTATGATGTACATGAGCTTTTCCTTTTTCTAAAAAAGACATAATTTCATCACCAAACTTTGGATGACAACAATAATCAAATACTACATCACCAATATGGCTAGTAGAATATATCTCTAAGCCTCTATGCTTATACTTTTTTAACTTAAACCTATGTCTAGTTAAAAAACTTTTAAAACGACTATTATGGCTAATTTCAATAACATACTTATGAATTACTTCACGAAAATGGTCTATATCACAAGGAATTGTAGCTTTTTTATCACATGAATTTGACTCAAACCAATCAACTACACGAGAATGATTTAAGTTCATTACAGTAGCTATAATATTTACACTAGATTTTGCATTTATCTCTTTTAGTCTTGTATTACAGTTTAAACGCATATTTGATTGTGCTTTTGAAGTTTTAACCGCGTCAATCCATGAACATCTTGTAACAATATTATCACTCATGTCTATTCTAACGATATCACCATTATGAAGTTCAGAAAGCAAAGAAGCCTTTGTTTTATTTACCAAAGCACTTTTTGCCTTATTCCCAACTTCTGAATGAACAGCATATGCAAAGTCAAGAACAACTGCTCCACGAGGAAGTGTAAAAGCTTCTCCTGTTGGTGAAAACACTGCAATATCTTCTGAATATAGATCATTTTTTATAAGTTCATAAAAATCTTCTACAGATTCATTTTGATAACCAAGATTATTTAACCAATCAAGTTTTATAGAATTGTTTCCACCAGATTTATATTTCCAATGAGCAGCAACTCCAAGCTCCGCTGTCTCATGCATATCAAAAGTTCTTATTTGAACTTCAAATATAGATGATTGGTGAAAGACTGTTGTATGGAGAGTTTGGTAACCATTATCTTTGGCAACTGCAATATAGTCTTTAAATCTTGATGATAATGGTTGAAAATGTAAGTGAATTAAGCCTAAAATATTATAACACTTAACCGGATCGGTAGTTAAAATCCTAACTGCTAAAAGATCTAGTACCTCTTCGATACCTATCCCTTTTCTTTGCATTTTAAGGTAAATTGAGTAACGATGTTTTACACGAGATAATATCTCAAAATCTTCTTCACAAAATCCATTAGTTACTAGAAGTCTATTTATTGACTCTTTAAACTCATCTAACTTCATCTCAATAGCATGATAATTAGTATCTAAATAGTTGTCAATATGATGTTTTTCTTCTTTAAATAGATATGAAAAGCTTAAATCTTCAAGTATATTTTTCAAAAAAGATATACCTAATCGATGTGCAATGGGAGCATAAACCACTAAAGTTTCTTCCGCAATTCGTTGTTGTTTATGTTCAGGAAGGGCATCAAGTGTTAACATATTATGAAGTCTATCGCAAAGTTTTACAACTAAAACTCGAATATCTTCTGTGGAAGCTAAAAGCATTTTTCTAAAAGAAAGAGCTGAAACAATTAATCTTTCATTTGAATGGGATGGAATAAGTTCACTATCTCTAATCTTATCTATTTTAGTAAGGCCTTCAACAAGATGTGCTACATCATCTCCAAACATCTCGCCAATAGTATCAATACCAACATCCGTATCTTCAACAACATCATGAAGAAGTGCTGCAATTGCCATCGCTTCATCCTTAGTTATGGAAGAAACAATACCTGCAACTAAAATAGGGTGTATTATATAAGGTTGACCACTCTTTCTAAACTGACCCTCATGAGCTTCTTGAGAATATTCAAGAGCTTTTTGTAAAGAATCACTTTTTTGTATCTGAGAAAATAGATACTGTGAAGCAGAATCTACATCATGTAGATGTTTAACCTTTTCAATATCAACCTGACTCAGACTCAAGGTTTAGTCCTCTAAATCAACAAAACCTTTAATTACAACAAGGCCTTCAGCAATTTCCATTAAGGCTAAATCTGCAGCCTTAGTATTTTTAAGAGCATTTAATTTACTTGTTGCACCATTTAATAACTCATCAGTTCTTTTTGCTACTGCAATAGCTAACTGGTAACGATCTAAACTTGGATTATCATCTAAAACTTTTGCTGTTAATTCTTCTACTTTCATCGTATATATTCCTTTTATTTTGTATATTATTTAACTATTGAACAGTTTTTCATATTACCATTTAAAATATCTAACAAGTTCCCTTTTATAGACATATCACAAACTATAATTGGTAATTTATTATCTTTAGCTAAAGCTATTGATGTATCATCCATAACTTTAATATGATCACTTAAAGCTTGCTCATATGTAAGCTCATTTAACTTAACTGCATCAGAAAATTTTACTGGGTCTTTATCATAAACACCATCAACTTTAGTAGCTTTTATAATAACTTCCGCACCAATCTCTACTGCTCTAAGAGTAGCTGCTGTATCAGTTGTAAAAAATGGGTTTCCTGTCCCTGCTGCAAAAATTACAACACGGCCCTTTTCTAAATGACGTGTAGCTTTACGGTTGATGTAAGGCTCTGCAATTTGTTCCATTTTGATAGCTGTTTGCATACGAACTTGAAGTCCTGCATGTTCACAAGCCTCTTGCATAGCTACACCGTTTATAACAGTTGCTAGCATTCCCATATAATCGCCAGATGTACGTTTGATGATCCCATCTTGAGCAGCTGTAACACCACGAATGATATTTCCACCACCAATAACGATACCAACTTCTATACCAGCTTCTACAAGAGACTTAATCTCTTGTGCGATATATTTTAATATCTGTGTATCAATCCCATGACCTGCTTCACCTGCAAGTGCTTCACC
>CAZZAZ010000144.1:0-3767 GCA_964652355.1 uncultured Sulfurimonas sp.
GGCATATCAAAATAGTTATGAAAGATTTTTGATTTTGCTATGTTTTTTAGTAAAGATATAGTTGTAGTAGATGGATAAAGGTATAAAATTCTAGCTGATGTAACACCCTCTATAAGCTCTATACGTTGGATAAGAAGACTTAACCCATCTTGAATATTTGAATCACGTAGATATGAGCTAGAATCTTGAGATACAAAAGAAAAATCATAATAACCTTTTGCTACAAGTCCTTCAACCTCTTTAGCAATAGAGTCTATTGAACGAGAATTTAGTTTACCTTTAAAAGATGGAATAGCACAAAAGCTACAAGTTTGGTTACAGCCCTCTGAAAGTTTGATGTACGCATGATAAGATGAACCAGTAACTATACGTTCTGCCCCATCTATAAGATATACTTCATCAGAAAAGCGAGATTTTTTCTCAGTTAAAAGTTCATCAATTTTGTCATAATCGCCAACACCAGTAAAAATGTCAACTTCTGGCATATCTTTGGCTAAATCCTCTTTATAACGCTCACTTAAACAGCCGGCCATGACAAGAACTGAGTCCTCTTTTCTAGCATCATGAAGGTTTAAAACTGTGTTTATGCTTTCTTCTTTTGCTGCGTCAATAAAACCACAAGTGTTTACTATTATTGCATCAGCTTCATCTGGGTTGTCGGTTAGTTCAAAATTTTGAAGTTTTCCCATCATTACTTCTGTGTCAACTAGGTTTTTTGTACAGCCAAGTGATACTATGTGTAGTTTATTGCTCATTAAAGATTACTCCGATTAAATATATTTGTATTATACTATAATGTCACAATGAAAATATATGATGTAATTATTTTAGGTGCTGGGGCTAGTGGGCTTATGTGTGCTACCTTTTTAGATAAAAATTTAAATATAGCTATGCTTGATGTAAACTCAAAAGTAGGAGCGAAGTTAAAAGTATCTGGTGGTGGTAAATGTAATATCACAAACACTCAAGTTAGTGCGCAAAACTTTGAGGGTAATGAGTACTTAATAGATACAGTTTTAGATAACTTTTCTCGTGATGATTTACTTGCTTTTTTATCTGAAAATGATGTTGAACCAGAGATAAGAAAAGGTAGATACTATTTTTGTAAAAAATCATCTGATGAAATTATAAATATATTTAAGAAAAAAACATCAAATGTAGAACATTTTTTAAATACAGAAATTTTAACACTTGATAAAAAAGATGATATTTTTTTACTAAGAACTAAAAGTAAAATCTTGAATGCTAAAAAAGTAATAGTAGCTACTGGTGGAAAAAGTTTTTCTACACTAGGGGCAAGTGATATTGGTCTGAAAATTGCAAAAAGTTTTGATATAAAAATTAAAGAGTTTACTCCTGCTTTAGTAGGTCTTACTGTTCAAAAAGAGCAATTTTGGATGAAAGAGTTGAGTGGACTTAGTACTTATGTACATATAAAAGTAAAGGATAGAATTTTAAAAGAGAATTTACTTTTTACCCATAAAGGTATCAGTGGACCTGCTGTTTTATCTGCATCACTTTACTGGAAAAAAGGTCAGATAAGTATAGATTTTTTACCAAATAAAAATATACTTGAGTTAGTAGATGGGAGTAAAAAGTTAGTTTCTTCTGTATTGGATCTTCCAAGAAGGTTTGCGAAAGCCTTGTTACAGGCTTTAAATGTAGAAGATGTAGAGTGTAAAAAACTTACTAAAGATGCAAAGAGTAACTTGAAAACTATACACAACTATGAGTTTGCACCAGCTGGTAACTTTGGGTTTTCTAAAGCAGAGGTTAGCTCTGGTGGTGTATTGGCAAATGAGTTAAATATATACACCTTAGAATCTTTGAATATAGAAAATTTATACTTTATTGGTGAAGTAGTTGATGTAACTGGTGAACTAGGTGGATATAACTTTCAGTGGGCATTTTCTTCAGCTGTGCAGTGTGCTAAAAATATTAATATAAATCTATAATAATATCTGCTATAATCGTTAAGAAATAAAAAAGGAAAAATAATGAAATATATTTTAATATTACTATTAGTTCTTAGCTCACTTCAAGCGGATAAGATAAAACGAAAAACTTTTGGTTGCCCCAGTGTGATGCTATTGAAAAAGGCACCAGCAGATACTGCAGATAATTATTTAGACCTAAACATGTACGCAATAGCAAATAATTGTGTAATTATTTCCCAAAAAGATTCTGTTGAGGCAGTTGGTTATAATGCAAATAATTCAAAAGATTTATATACAAAAATACTATATAAAAAAACTGGTGTTTATCTTTATATAAAAAGTTCAGCGATTATAGTTGAACAAGATGGTAAAAAAAGTTCTTGGAGATTTTAGCATATATCTAGGTGGTGCTCAATGTTGGACTTGAACCAACGACTTCTTCCATGTCATGGAAGCACTCTACCACTGAGTTAATCGAGCCTGAAATTTAATCATGATTTTATCTAATTACAAGTAAATTATGCAAGTTTATATTGATAAATATAATTATTTAGTTTTAGTAAGCTACAAAATAATTTTTTTCGTTATCTAATTTTAAAACTTCTTCAAAATTCACAAACCTCTTCTTTTTTTACTTTTAATTTATGTTTATTAAGTGTATAATTTCATAATAATTAAATTGCACAACAAGGCAAGTTATGAACATAACTGAGTTAGAAGAAATAGGCTTAAAAAATGTTGGTAAGGTTTTTCATAACCTTTCTTATAAAGAATTAATTCAACACGAAATCGACAATGATGAATGTGCTGTAACAAAATTCGGTGCAACTGCTGTTGACACAGGTATCTTTACAGGTAGAAGCCCAAAAGATAAGTATTTTGTTGATCGCGATCCTTCAAATAAATATATCGCTTGGGGTGATGTAAATAAAAAAATTTCTTCTGAAATTTTTGAAGAGCTTTTAGTAGTCGCTCAAGAACAATTATCTGGTTCTGATTTATATGTAACAGATGTTTTTTGTGGCTCATCAGCAGCTTCGAAGCGTTCAGTTCGTTTTGTTTCACAAATTGCTTGGCAATCACATTTCGTAAAAAATATGTTTATCCGTCCTACTCCAGCAGAGTTAGAAGTTTTTAAATCTGACTTTACTGTTTTAAATGCTTGTCAAGCTGTAAATGACAAATGGAAAGAGCATGGATTAAATTCTGAAGTTTTTGTACTTTTTGATGTTGAAAATAATATAGCTATTATCGGTGGAACTTGGTATGGTGGTGAAATGAAAAAAGGAATTTTTTCAATGATGAACTACTGGTTACCACTAGAGGGTAAACTATCTATGCACTGTTCTGCAAATGTTGGAGAGCGTGGAGATACTGCGCTTTTCTTTGGTCTTTCTGGTACTGGGAAAACTACGCTTTCAACTGATCCACATCGTGCACTTATCGGTGATGATGAACATGGTTGGGATAACTATGGTGTATTTAACTTCGAGGGTGGATGTTATGCAAAAGTTATCAATCTTGATGGTAAAAGTGAACCAGAAATTTATAATGCTATCCGCGAAGATGCACTTTTAGAAAATGTTGTAATGTATGGTGAGGGTGAAGTAGATTATGAAGATGGTTCAAAAACTGAAAATACTCGTGTATCTTATCCAATAGAGCATATTGAAAATCATAAACAAGATTTAATGGCAGGTCATCCTGAAAATATAATCTTCTTAACTGCAGATGCTTTTGGTGTACTTCCTCCAGTTTCAAAACTTACAAAAGAGCAAGCAATGTACTACTTCTTAAGTGGATATACTGCAAAAGTTGCTGGAACTGAGC
>CAZZAZ010000145.1:0-3755 GCA_964652355.1 uncultured Sulfurimonas sp.
TTTTTGCAATCTCTGCACCAATACCACGACTTGAACCTGTAACTAAAACATTTTTCCCTGAAAACTTCACTATTAATTCCTTAATTTTATTTATATTAAACTTTTATCCATCTCTTTAGGTATATCAAGACCCATAAGTTTCAAAACAGTTGGCGCTATATTATTTAAACCACCACTTTCAACTTTATTTATACCATCAGCTTCAACAAAACACCAAACTTTTCCAACTGTATGATTTGTTAAAACATTTCCATCATCATCACGCATCTCTTCACAATTTCCATGATCAGATGTAATAACAACTGCATAATCTTTCTCTTTTGCTTTTTTTAAAATAAGTCCAAGCTGAGTATCAACAGCATTTACAGCTATTTTTGCCGCTTCAAAATCTCCAGTATGACCTACCATATCTCCATTTGCAAAATTCACTACTACAAAGTCATATTTATCATCCATCGCAGTTAAAACAGCTTCCCCTACTAACCCCGCTGACATTTCAGGCTTTTCATCATAAGTTTTTACATTTGGGGATGGTATCAAGACTCTTGTTTCATTTTCATATGGTTCATCTATTCCACCATTTAAGAAAAAAGTAACATGGGCATATTTTTCAGTTTCTGCAGTATGAAGTTGTCTTAAACCTTTTGAAGATATAACTTCAGCAAGTGTATTTTTAGGTGCTTCTTTTTTAAATAATACAGGATAAGAAAAACTTTTATCATACTCAGTAATAGTAGCAATATTCAAGTTATAATGAGTCTTTGTAAAACCAGCAAAAAGTTCATCACCCATGGCAGAGACTAGTTCTCTCATTCTATCACTTCTAAAGTTAATCGTTAAAACACTATCTCCATCACAAAATCCATCATAACCTTTAAAAGCAGTGGGTTCAACAAACTCATCAGTTTCACCAAGTGAATAAGAGTGCCCAATATAACCAGCAGGGTTCCATGATGTACTTGGTTTAGCATTAACTATGGCATCATACCCGCGTTTTATTCTTTCCCAGCGATTATCTCTATCCATAGAGTAAAAACGTCCAGAAATACTTGCGATACTTATATTTTCATCCAAATGTGACTCTACAATTTTTAGATACTTTTGAGCTGAAGTAGGTGAAACATCTCTTCCGTCAGTTATTAGGTGCAGAAACACTTTTTTACCAGCTTCTGATGCAATTTTAGCAAGTCCTAAAAAATGATCAATATGAGAATGAACTCCACCATCACTCATAAGTCCTATTAAGTGTAGTCTATCTGATTTTGAAAGTAAAGTTTTTAACTCGGTGTTATCTTTTAAAGTATTTTCATTTAAAGCTAAAGAAATTTTTACCAAATCTTGGTAAAGAACCCTTCCACTACCAATACTCATATGACCAACTTCAGAATTTCCCATTTGACCTTCTGGTAGTCCTACGCTTAATCCAAATGTATCTATTAAAGAGTGTGGAGTATTTGCAAAAAGTTTATCATAAGTTGGTTTTATAGCATTATAAAATGCGTTGTGCTCAGTCTTCGCACTAAAGCCGATACCATCGGTAATAACTAAAACAGTTTTTTGACCCAAATTAGTTCCTTTTGTATTATTTAAGCGCATTATACTATAATGCTGTTTTTAATTAACTAAGGATAGATTACTTTGCTTTACTGGCTCTCTCAAAATTTCGATATAAATATACTTAGCTACATTACAATTAGGTCTGGTATCTCTTTTTTCTTAGCTTTATTTTTTACACTTTTTTTACTACCAAAATTTATACGATGGGCACAAAGAACATCTAGTGTTCAACCTATTAATGAATGGGCACCGGAGCGACATAAGAAAAAAGCATCAACTCCGACCATGGGTGGGATTGTTTTTATATTTGCAACAATTTTGGCTTCACTTTTAACAATTAACTTTTCAAATACTTACGCTATTGGTGGGATTTTAACACTCTTTCTTTTTGCTATGATTGGTTTTCAAGATGATTTTGCAAAAATTAAAAAAAGTGAAAACTTAGCTGGACTAAAAGCTAAAACAAAACTTATACTTCAAATAATATCGGGGCTTATCATAACCTGCTATCTCTGTTTTTTTGCAAACTTTGACACAAACCTTTATGTGCCATTTATAAAAAACCCAGTTATAGATATGGGTGTATTTTCTATCTTATTTTGGATTTTAGTAATTATTGCAACTTCAAATGCTGTAAATCTTACAGATGGTCTTGATGGTCTTGCAACTGTACCATCGATTGCTGCACTTACATCATTTAGTATCATTATCTATATTACAGGGCATATAAAGATAAGCTCTTATCTCTTAATGCCTCACTTTAATGTCGGTGAAGTAGCCATAGTTTCGGCTGCACTTATGGGAGCGTTAACCGGTTTTTTATGGCATAACTGCCACCCTGCTGAAGTTTTTATGGGGGACAGTGGAAGTTTAACTATTGGTGCATTTTTAGGTTATCTTGCGATTATTTCAAAAAGTGAAATTCTTTTACTTTTAATTGGTTTAATTTTTGTGATTGAAACTTTATCAGTAATTTTACAAGTTGGTTCTTTTAAACTACGTAAAAAAAGAGTCTTCCTTATGGCTCCTATTCATCACCATTTTGAAATGAAAAACTGGGCTGAAAATAAAATTATTGTTAGATTTTGGATAGTTGCCATCTTATCAAATATGATAGCTCTAATATCTCTAAAGATTCGTTAAATGCAGCAAGTATCACTTTTTGGTTACGCAAAGACAACAAAGGCTTTAACTAAGCTTTTCCCACAAGCTATATTTTATGATGATAAATGTGTAAAACCATTTACAGATGAAAATGGTTTTAGAGTAAAACCATCATCTGAATTTAATCCAAAGTATTCTGATTTGGAAGTAGTTTCACCAGGTATTTCTCCATCAAACAAACTTATAAAAAATGCACAAAATCTCCAAAGCGAGTATGACTGTTTTACAGATACTTCTCCCTTGAAAATTTGGATAAGTGGAACAAATGGTAAAACAACAACAACCCAAATGATGCAGCATCTCTTTAAAGATAAAAAAAGTGAAGCTGGTGGAAATATTGGAATACCATTGGCAGATTTATCCCCAAAATCTGATATATGGATTTTAGAAACAAGTTCATTTACTATACACTACACAAATATAGCAAAACCAAATATATATGTACTACTCCCTCTTAGTCCAGATCATCTATCTTGGCATGGAAGTATGGATGAGTATGTAAAAGCAAAATTAAAGCCTATATTATCCATGAAAGAGGGTGAAATAGCTATAGTTCCTAAAATGTATTCTGATATTCAAACAGATGCTATGGTTATTAGTTACAAAGATGAAAAAGAGATAGCAACTTACTTTGATATAGATATACATAAAGTAAGTTTCCATGGTGCTTTTTTGATGGATGCACTTTTGGCTATGGCACTTGATAAAATTTTATTTGATGAAATAAACTATAAAAAAATAAATTCTTTTGTATTAGACCCACACAGACAAGAGGAACTTACAGACTCAAAAAACAGACTTTGGGTAAATGACACAAAAGCTACAAATATAGATGCAACTGTTGCTGCCATGAGACGGTACCAAAATTCTTTTATACATCTTATTTTAGGTGGGGATGATAAGGGTGTAGATTTAGATGAACTCTTTAAATTTCTAGTAACTTGTAAAGTTAAAACTTATCATATTGGTTCAAATAAACAAAAACTTTCAACTTTAGCAAAAGAGTATAAAATATGTTTTGAGCTTTGTGAAAA
>CAZZAZ010000146.1:0-3741 GCA_964652355.1 uncultured Sulfurimonas sp.
TAATGCATTAGCTGACCTTCAAGATGTTGAAGCTGCTGAGAGACAAGTCGTTGGCGTTGATACTCCTGAAGTTTCTGCTACTGTTTTTGCACACTGGAGATTTGAAGAAAGTTTAGTTGATACTATTCGTAACTGTACTGATCCAGAAAAAGCTGATGAAAAAGATCAAAGAGCTGCAAAAATTCTTAATGTTGTTCGCGTAGCTGTGCCTATTAGTGGTACGGTAACTGAAGAGAGTACACAAGCTGCAAGAGATCTTATAACTAAATATGAGTTAGATATGGAGAGCTTTGACACAGCTATAGCTAACGTTTAAAAATTTTGAAATCTCTACTCATAAGACTCACTCTTGGTTTGAGTGAGCAAGACATATCTACAGATGAGCTTCCTTTTATAAATGACTTCTTATCTAAAAAATACATCACTAAAAAAGAAAATATTTACAAATTTAACTCAAAATACCGTGCTGGAACTTTAGGTCTTGTTCAAAAAGGAACAGCTTACTTAAATGTTATTGGTGAAAATATTCGTGACCTCTATATTGGGGAAGGTGACTTAGGAGAGGCTAGTGAAGGCGACTTAATAATCGCACAAAGACTTCTAGGAAAACGTGGAACACCATCGGCTAAGATTGCTGAAATTGTAGGTCGTGCACTTTCATATAGCGTTGCTTATATATTAGAAAAAGATGGATATAAATCTTTAGTAGATATTAAAAATGACTATCCAATAGGTGCTGAACTTACAAGTGAAGAGTTAAGTACTCATAAAGTTGGAGATGTATTTCAAGTAAATAACCAAGAAAATAAAGTTATGCAAAAACTTGGAAACATTAATGACCCACTTGTTGATGAAAAAATAGTTTTAGCTCAATATAATAAACATGATGAATTTGAAGAAGAGGTACTTAAAATTGCAACTTCATTTGAAGCTGTTGATGCAAAAAAGTATCCAAACAGAAAAGACTTAAGAGATTTAACATTTTGTACAATTGACCCTGTTACTGCAAAAGACTATGATGATGCGATTTACTATGATGAAAAGAATACTACTCTTTATGTTGCTATTGCTGATGTGAGTGAATACGTTAAACCTTTTGGTGCTATTGATAATGAAGCAATTTATAGAAGTTTTTCTATCTATCTTCCACACCGTTCAATCCCTATGCTACCAAGACAATTGAGTGAGACTCTTTGTTCTCTACAACCTCATGTTGATAGACTTGCTTTTGTATTTGAGATGAAACTTGATTTGAACTCACTTGAAGTGGTAAAATCAAAAGTTTATGAAGCGATTATACATTCAGATAGAAGATTTAACTATGAAGAGATAGACGAATTCTTTGAAGGTAAATTAAAACCAAAAAATGAAGAGGAAAAAGAGATATTTAAGTGGATTAAAACTCTTCGTCCAATTACCGATAAATTAAAAGAAAAAAGACTTAAAATAGGTTACGATTTTCGTTCACGTGAGTTAGAGATGAAGATAGATGAAAAATCTAATATTATTGAGACTACTTATGCAGAGGAGACACCATCTCACGCTATTATAGAAGATTGTATGCTTTTAGCAAACAAAGAAGCAGCACGTCAATATTCTCGTGGGATTTTTCGTATACATGAGCAACCAAGTCAAAATAAAATCCAAACTCTTTATCAAGAATTAGCTGGAATTGGGATGTCTATAGATATCAAAAATTCAACTAAAGAAACTATTACAGATATTCAAACAAAAGCAAAAGAGATGGATTTACAATCAGAAGTTGATACTTTGATAATTCAATCACAAATGCAAGCTAGATATGCACCACTAAACTCTGGACACTTCGGTTTAGGCTTTGAGGAATATACACACTTTACTTCACCTATTCGTAGATACTCCGATCTTATAGTTCACCGCTTACTCAAAGCTATAAATAAAGGCGATACAGAGGAGGGCTCTTATGTACTTAGAAATATAGAAGCACTTGCTATGACTATCAGTGAGAAAGAGCGTGAAGCTAGTAGTATTGAGATAGAGTTTCAACAACGAAAATTTGCAAGATGGGCAAAAGAAAATTTAAACAAAGAGTTTTCAGCCCGTATAAACTCAACTACTCCAGAAGTAAAAGCTGAAATATTTGGCGAAATATCAGGAGCTAGACTTAATATAACATCTATTGAAAATGCTGTTTTATTTGAAGATGTAACTATATGTATAGACAAAGTTGATATTGCCAAAGCTAAAATATTTGCAAGGGTAGTTTCTAAAGATGTATAAAAATGAGTTAGATAAGCATATACAAAACAACTCCGTAACAAATTCTGCTGTTTTGTTTGGTGAAAGCTCTTTTCTTATCGATAGATATACAGATATACTAAGCAAGAAAGATGATGCTACAATTTTGAGTTTTTACCATGATGAGTATAACTTTAACTCTGCAAAAGCACATTTATCTCAAGCTTCACTTTTCGGTGGGGACAATATACTAGTTGTGAAAAGTGCAAAAAAAGTACCTAAAAAAGATTTAGATACGCTCATAGATTTATGTGAAAAAAATCAAGACAATACTTTTATATATGCTTACTATGGAGATGATCATAAAACCTATGCAAAAGCTTTTGCTAAAAAAAGTACAATGAGTGTTAGATTTTTCAATCCTAAACATGCTGAATCAGTAGCTATAATTGCGCAAGTTGCAAATAAAAAAAATGTAAATATAGATAGCTACTCCATAAGTCATCTTTTAAATACACACAATGGAGATGTAGCACTTTGTGTAAATGAGTTAGAAAAATTCATGGTTTACGACAAAGCTATCACAACAAAAGATATTGACAGTTTAGTGCATGGATTAGCTCAAATAAGTATAGATGATTTAATAAAAAAGCTTTTAACTAAAAAAGATTTCAAAGATAACTTGAGTAATATTTTAGATCATGGGGAAGATGAGATTAGAATAGTAACAGCAATTACCTCATACATAACGCAGTTATATATGTTTAATATCTATATACGAGTTAACGGAACTCCAAATGCATTAGAGATTTTAGGCTACCCTGCCCCAAAATTTGTAGTAGATGAAAAAGCAGCTATGAGTTTGAGGTTTAAGCCTGATGTTTACTATAAACTACATGAGCTACTTCTTGATAGTGAATTAAAGATGAAAAGTTCTGGATTAGATAAAGGTGCTATTTTACTATCAACATTGATAAGGTTTCAGAAGTTGTTATAAATAAAGAGGTTGATTAGACCTCTTTATGATACTAGTATAATTGAGTAAAATATCCAATTATTAATATCAAGATGATTAATCTTAGTAACACTAAAACATCCTTTAATAAACACTCCCACCCAACACTACCCACAGTTTTTTTTACAAAAAAAAAGCCCAACTACCAAAAAAGGCAGTTGAGCTTTCGGTCTTTAACGATTGAGTAATCAGTTCAATCTAAGATGTTTAGTGTTACTAACACCAAAATTATAACATAAAAATTTAAATACTAGTTAGTATCTTGGTTTACTATTTTAGACTTTCCAATCCATGGCATCATTTCACGAAGTTTATTACCAGTTTGAGTGATAAGTTTAACTTTGTCATTTGAACGTTCAGCATTCATACGAGGATAACCTGCTTGACCTTCTAGGATGAAGTCTTTTGCAAATCTACCATCTTGAATTTCAGTAAGGATATCACGCATAGCTTGTTTAGACTCAGCATTGATAACACGTTTACCAGAAACATAATCACCATACTCAGCA
>CAZZAZ010000147.1:0-3718 GCA_964652355.1 uncultured Sulfurimonas sp.
GCGTAACCATTATATAGGTCGTACATTTATTGAACCAACTCAAGAGATGCGTGATCTAAAAGTTAAAATGAAACTTTCCCCTATGATTGACATCATTAAAGGGAAGCGTGTTGTCGTAGTTGATGACTCTATTGTTCGCGGAACTACTTCAAAAAGAATTGTAAAAATGTTAAAAGAAGCTGGTGCCAGTGAAGTTCACATGCGTGTATCTTCACCACCTACAACAGACCCATGTTATTACGGAGTAGATACTCCAGATAAAGATAAACTAATAGCTGCAAATATGACTCAAGATGAAATTTGTAAATTTATAGAGGCTGATTCTCTTGCGTATTTAGATGAGGATGCTCTCCTAAGAAGTGTAAATTCTAAAGATGATGAGTACTGTACGGCTTGTTTTACAGGAAAATACATAGTTTAATGAAGACACAACAAGTTTATACATATGGGGCTTATCTTAAAAATAAATTCTCTTGTAAAGTTTACAAAGTTGGTATAAACATTTCAGGTTTTACTTGCCCAAATATAGATGGAACAGTTGCAAAAGGTGGTTGTACTTTTTGTGAAAATGATTCTTTTTCTGCAAGTACTGGTGAAGTTCAAGAGTTAAAAGGTTTTCACCTAAATCTAGACTCAAAAACAAATCCAAACTTAGAACTTCAACTAAAACAACTAGAATCACAATTTAATGCAATTAGTAAAAGACAGGTTGATGAATATAATGCTGAAAAATTTTTAGTATATTTTCAATCTTTTACAAATACATACGCACCATTTGAAACACTAAAAGCACTTTATGAAAAAGCATTATCATTCCCAAATGTAGTTGGTCTTAGCATTGGTACTCGTTCTGACTCTATTACCGATGAAACATTACAATATCTTTCAAAGTTAGCAAAAGAAAAAGAGATTTGGATAGAGTTTGGGATACAATCAGTATATGATGAAACACTAGATAAAATAAACCGTGGACACTCAGCAGATAATGTAAAAGAATGGATAATAAAATCAAAAGAAGCTGGTTTAAATATTTGTGGACACCTTATCTTTGGTTTACCAGATGAGACTAAAGAGATGATGCTTGAGACTTCCAAAGCTGCGTATGAATGGGGTATTGATTCTGTAAAGTATCATCCACTTTATGTAGTTAAAAAAACTGCACTTGGGAATGATTTTATAAAAGGTAAATTTACTCCAATAAATGAAGAGGATTATCTTGATGTATTAGTACAATCAATCTCTATGAAGCCAGAGGGAGTAAGTGTTCAAAGAGTTACAGCTGGTATCAATGATTCTTCACTACTTTCACCAGATTGGTGTAGGGACAAAAATATACAGATAAAAAATATAAATGCAGAACTTAAAAAAGTTGGTCTAAAATACTAAATTAGTTTGCGTACAGTTTAGTAAAAGCAGATACTTGTTTAAAATATGGTGGATAATCAAAATAAACTCGAAAAGACTTTGCTTCACCTGGTTTTAAGTTCTTTGCTACTACAAATTTCATTGTAATATTTTGAGGTTTTACTCTTCTACTAAGTAGTCCGGCACCATCAGAAAAGAAATCAAAAAAGCCACTTGGTTTATAGAAAGATCCACCTTTTACATTTCCTGTTGCATGACCTTTATTGACTAACTTTATCTCTAATTTAACAGTACCAATCTCATGATTACCTTCATTTTTAACTATTCCAGTATATACAATTTTCTCAATTGAAAGGATACGTTTGTTTTTTAATTTATAAAGTTTTGCTATTTTTGTATATTTGTCTACAGTTACGATTGAGAAACCAACTAAAAGTAGGGATATTAAAGCAACAGAAAAAATCATAGGTGCTACAAGTTTTTTCTTTTCTTGTTTAAAAGCTCCAAACACTCCACCAATAAAGATTAAAAATATTATAAATAGTACTGTATAGTGCCAATAGTTAAATAATGTACTCATTTACATTTTGCCTTTAACGAGATAGTATAGTTTTTTGAATATGTGAAAGGCTCAATAATCATCTTGAACTCTCGGCTCTCTTCTTTAGTTATGTTATTCTCTATAATCGACATATTTTTTAAAGATTTGAATTGAAATAGATAGTCTTTAAACTTATTGCCTGTATTTTTATGTACAGATGAGAGAATTTTACAAGACTTAAAATCAAATTTTGATTCATTTTTTAAAGTCCCTAAAACAACTATTGCATTGGTAAAAGTCAATCTTTTTTGTTCAACTAATTCACAAGAATTTTTAAATAAATACTCATGCATTTTTATATATCCAACTACTGGTCCAACAAACAAAGTTGCAAAAGCCAATAGGACTATAAAAATAGATAAACCCATCTTTTTTCTAAGTAATATACCAATAATTATAAGTACTATAAAAAGAACAAAAATACCACCAAATAGCATATAATCATACAAGATTAAGTTATGCATAAAAGCAGTAATTTTATGTTTCATTATTTATCTCTAGAATCTTTTTCAGCTATACCACTCATATCAAATCTACGAGCTAACTCTTGCTTAATTCTATCTGGAGAAATATTTTTAACAGCTAATGCAACTAACATATGGTAAGTTAAATCAGCTGCTTCATAAATCATCTCATGCTCATCATCATCTTTATATGCAAAAGAGAATTCTCCAGCTTCTTCTACAACTTTTTTCAAGATTGTATTTTCACCCTTGTGAATTAATTTTGCAGTCCATGAAGTTTCAGGATCTGCATTTTTACGCTCTTGTATAGTATGATAAAGCGTATCTATAACGCCATATGCAGAAGTAGTATCTATCTCAATATCTGAGTTTGTGGAGCCACTCTCTAACTCTGTAAAAAAACAAGAGCGACGACCAGTATGGCAAGCTACTCCTTCTTGAGTTACTTTTATAAGTAGAGTATCATTATCACAATCGATGTTAAAAGAGTGTATAGCCTGAGTATGTCCAGAGCTTTCACCCTTTTTCCAGATGCGCTGTTTACTTCTTGAAAAATAATGAGCTATCTTTGTTTGAAGTGAAAGTTCAAGAGCCTCTTTGTTCATATAAGCCATCATCAGAACTTCACCATTTACATTATCTTGAACTATAACTGGTAAAAGTTCTGACTTATCCCAATCTACTCTATCTATAACTTTTTGCATTCTTAGTTAGCCGTTGTTCTTTGTCTAACATTTTTAGTATCAACCCAAATATTTGGAGTAGATCCACCAGGTGTTAGAAATATTTTAGCATCACGATTAACTTTAAGCGCATCATTAAACTTACCTTGAACTTTCATCTGTTCTAATTGCAAAAGTTTAGGTGTCAAAGATTTACTTATTAAAACATTTGCTTTTGCTTTTGCATCAGCTTGGATAGTAATAGCATCAGCCTTACCTTGTGCTTCAATACGAGCTTTTTGAGCAACACCACGAGCCTCTTCTGCTCTTTTTAAAGCCTCTTGTTTCACACGCTGAACATCTTGTTCTGCTTTTTGAACTGCTTGTTTTGCTATCTGAACTGCCTCGATTTGCTCTTTTACTTTTACTGGTAAAATAATCTCACGAAGTTGAATAGATTGTAAATCTGCTGGTGCATTTTTTAGTGAATTTACATCACTTCTGATACCTTCATCAATTTCTGTTGCTATTTTATTACGAAGTTGTGGAATTGATTCTGCATCATATTTTCCAACAACATTACGAACAACATCACGAACAACAGGATTTATGATTTTATCTTCCCA
>CAZZAZ010000148.1:0-3689 GCA_964652355.1 uncultured Sulfurimonas sp.
AGGAGTTACGTTCTCAGCTTGAGGGCCTTTTTGACCTTCACCAACTTCGAAAGTCACTTTTTGACCTTCAGCTAATGAAACACGTCCTGGACCTGTTCTGTTTACTTGGCGAAAGTGTACAAAAATATCACTTTGTCCGTTGTCTTGTTGAATAAAACCATAACCTTTTTCTTCGTTGAACCATTTAACTGATCCGTCTAGCAATTCTGCCATGTTGTACCTCTTTGGTAAAAATTCACTTATAAAAGTGGAGTCTAAATTTTAGATAGAGTTGTTAGTCTAGGCAGAAAATACTTAGATGAACTCACACACAAATCTTTCATCGACATGATTATACCTTATTTTTTTAGAATTTACTACTTTATTTAAAATTTTATGTAAATTTAAGCAAAAAAATAACATAAAGTGTAAAAATTGCCGATATACTTCACACTTAAACTACATTAAATTGAGATACAATATTGGTATAAAAGGATTTATTATGGATATATCAGCTGCAAATGCGAGTATTTTAAATACTACTTATAAACAAACAGAGGTTAAAACAAATTTTACTCAAAAAATATCTAAGCAAGAGGCTTCAGAGATAAAAGATCAGATTCAACAAAATGCAAATGCAATAGCTTTAAACTCTACAGCAATTCAGAGTTCGTTGAGTTCAGAAGACAAGTTTGCTAAGGCTTATGATGAATTTCAAGCATTTTTAAAAGATATTGGCTATGAGGGGCAATCACTTGCTGAACTTTCAAAAGATGAAGCAGCCAAGTTAGTTTCTGAAGATGGATTTTTTGGTGTTGATAAAACATCTCAGCGTATAGCAGATTTTATTATTAACGGTGCAAATGGAGATGAGGGTATGCTTCGTGCAGGTCGTGAAGGTATGCTTCAAGGCTTTAAAGATGCTGAGTCAATATGGGGTGGTACACTTCCAGAAATTTCTCAAAATACAATAGCAAAGGCAATAGAATTAGTAGATAATGCGATGGTGGATGCAGGTTTTTCTATACTTGATAAAGAGGCTTAGCCTATAATATCTAGTACATCTTCTGCTCCTTGTTTGTTGCTTTGAGTACTATTGCTATTTTGGGATTCATTTTTATAGGTCTCTTTACCTTCTATTTGCTCTTGTTTCTCTCTAGAAATTTGTTGTTGAGCTTTACTTATCATCATTGCAGCAGAAGCTGCAACCGCATGGTCTTGACCACTTGGGTCTGCTGGAGCCATAGCTGACGCAATTACTGCTTGAGCATTTGCGATAGTCTCTTGGGGAGTTGAACCAGCTTTCATAGAAACAGAAACTTCACCACCAATAGCATACATTTTACCATCAGGGCCTTGTTGATAGCTAAATGTTGCAGCACCAGTAGCAGCTCCACCACTTTGATGTGCTGACTCATGTGCTTTAACTTCGGCATCTCTCGTAGCTAAATCTGCAACAAGCTTTTTTTCATCAGGGCTTAGTTCATTTATTAGTTTGGATTTTTCAGCTTTTTTAGCTTTTTTTTCATCCTCTTCTTTTTGAACTTTATTAAACTCAGACTTCTCTACTTTCCTCGTTTTGTCCTCTTCGTAAACAAGAATCTCTTCTTTGTTTATTCTGATTGAATAGTTTGTGCCAATATTATTTAGTGTAGTTGTGCTTATCTCCATAGTATAAAGTATATCGTACTATTTAGAAAAAAAATTAATTTTTTGCTATTATGTCATAAGAATAAAGAAAAATTAAACTGGATAATATAAAATGAAATATGAACTAAGAGATGAATACATAGAACTTTTTAAACTTTTAAAAGTTTTAGATTTAGTAGATAGCGGAGCTCAAGCTAAGTTCTTAGTAGCTGATGGATATGTAATAAGAAACGGTGAAGTTGAAACTAGAAAACGCGCTAAGATAGTTAAAGGCGATGTTATAGAAGTTGCTGATGTAACTATAACAGTACTTTAGAGGACTAAATTACTAAGAAGTCCAATAAGTCCACCAAAGACCAAAACCCCTAGTTTTACAGCCTCTCTCAATACCTTTTAAATCCCTATATATAGGGATAAATAGATATTTTAAGCTTTTCTATTTTTTACAATTTTATGCTATCGTTACACAAAATGTAGTAAAACTTTGTAGTAAAAAAATCAGGGGTATGCTGAATTATTAAGAAAGATATTTGATATACACTTTAATCAAAATATAGGTCCTTATGACCTTGCCTATAGAGTGTCAGTTTATACAATGAGAAGAACTGCCGCAACTAATGTTTATAAAAGATTAGGGATTGTGCATGCAAAACGATTTTAAACCACACAGAGATTGATACAACAATGAAATATTTGAATATAGATGATGATACGGAATTGGTGGATTATGGACTTTGATATGCAAAAAGTATAAGCAGTTAGATTTTATAATTGCCACTAATTTTCTTAGCTAAACTATAAAAATAGGAATAGAACCCAAACTATGGTATAATATATTTTAGTTACAGTCCATAAAAGGTATGAAATGATTGAGCAACTACATAAGAACTCTGCACAATATTTAAAGAATCAAAAGCAAACATATAAAAGATATATGTGGAATATGATAGATCACAGTGAAAAGCTTATTGGTATTATAGGAGCAAGAGGAGTTGGTAAGACAACGTATATCTTACAATACCTTAATCAACTTGATATACCTGTTCATAAAAAGCTATACATAAGTGCTGACAATATAGATATCGCGAATGTCCCTTTGTTAGATATCGCAGGAGAATTCTCATCTTTAGGTGGAGAAGTATTAGCAATAGATGAAATACATAAATATCAAAATTTTGAGATCGATTTAAAACTCATATATGACATGTATGACTTAAAAGTTATATTTTCTGGATCATCCGCTATTCAACTGGAACATTCAAAAGCTGACCTTAGCCGTAGAGCCATTTTATATAGAATTAATGGTTTGTCTTATAGAGAATTTCTAGAGATTAAGCTTGACAAAGAATTTCCTACATATACTTTAAAAAATATTTTAGAAAATCATCTTAATATAGTTTATGATGACTTTAAAGACTTTAAGCCACTTGAGTACTGGGGGGAGTATTTAGAGTATGGTTTTTATCCATTTTATTTTCAAAATAAAGATACTTATAATATAAAATTAAATGAAACTATTAATACAGTTATAGAGGTAGATATACCTTCTGTATTTAAAATAAAATATGAAAATATTATTAACTTAAAAAAGCTTGCAAAATATATATGTGAGTCTCAACCATTTAAAATAAATATTAGAGAACTAAGTGGGAAAATTGGTGTGGATCGAGATACTCTTTATCAATATATGGAGTACTTAAATCGTGGTAAAATATTTAATATACTTCGTTCAAAAACTAAGGGTGACAATATATTTTTGAAACCAGATAAGATATATCTCAATAATACAAATTTGAATTATAGTTATTGTAATAATCAGAGTATGGGAACAATCAGAGAAACATATTTTGCAAACCAAGTGGGAGCTACACATCAACTGGAGGTTCCTAATAAAGGTGATTTTTTAATAGACGACAAATATACAGTAGAAATTGGTGGTAAAGATAAAAAATTCACTCAAATTAAAGATATAGACAACTCCTATGTTATTGCAGATAATATGGAAATAGGATTTGGAAATAAAATCCCTTTGTGGTTATTTGGGTTTTTATACTAAATTG
>CAZZAZ010000149.1:0-3687 GCA_964652355.1 uncultured Sulfurimonas sp.
AGAAAAAATGATTATTTAGACACCATTTTTTTACTTTAAATCGAAAATGCAGTACTAATAGTTGCATCGTCATCAGATACACCATCAATAATAGCTTTAGCCTCCGTTACATCATCAAAACCATAGTTTGCAAATGCTAAACCAACTTGCGCTTTGTTAGCAAGTATTGAAGCATCATTTGATACATCAGAATCTAATGCACCATTTATTACAGTTTGGATATAAAGTTTTTGTTTCATCTTGATCAAAAGAACTTTGTGCGATCTCTTCAAGAGATAGTGGTGTATTTACCCAATAATCTAATCCAGCTGCGTCTGGTGCTCTGTCAAATGTAGCTACATATAGTTTAGCAACATTTTCTCTGTTAGCTTCAGTTGCACTTAGAGATGTTACAAGTGATAATACAATGTTCTTTAACATTATAGTCCTTTTAATAATTGATTTGCGAAATTATAAAAAGGTTTTGTTACTTGAAGATTTCCACTTAGTAACAAAATAGTTACAGAGTGAAAATATTTATTTAATGGAGTATGTTTAGATACTATCTACTCTAAGGGCTTTGTCTTTTCCTATCATCATATCTACTGTTTTTTGAATTCTTATCCACACACTCTCTTGTCTGTATTCAATATTATGTTTACGACAAACCTCTTTTACAAGTGGTTGCATCTTTTGTTGATATGATTGAGGTGTGTTTGGAAATAGATGATGCTCAATTTGGTAATTTAAAAAACCATGAGTAAAGTCTATTAAATCTGTCCCCGTGTTGTAGTTCACACTACCCATTATTTGGCGAAGGTAAAATTCACCTTGAGATTTATGAGGTTCTGAAAACTGGTAAATATCCCCAGCAGAGTGGTTTGGTACAATCACTAAAAATGAGTGAAGATTTGCATATACTTCAGCCATAACTAAAATGATAAAAGCAGACCAAACTGCACCCCATCCAAGTGGTAAAAATAGAAGTGGCATAGCTACAAACTGAAATAAACCATATGGTAAGTAAAAATCTTTCCAAAGTTTTCTTCCTGTATCTGACACTGGTAGGTAATGATATTTTGTAGTTTCAGGTTGTTTATTTTTTCTTCTTTCTTTATTGTCTAATATTCTCATTGTATTTGGAGCATAATAAACTGGTTTCCAAACACAAGCAAAAGCATAAACAATCATTTTTTTAGCAAACATAGGAGCTGAAGAGTTTATAAGCCATTGCAGATTTTTTTCAACATTATCTGGATCATCATCTTCACCTAAATGGTAATGATGCATAATGTTATGTTCATACTCCCAAGCATCTGGTTTTATCCAGTCAAGCCAATCAACATAGCGTCTTGTACCCCTTGCATAACCTTTTTTCTTATACTTTAGCGGAACATTTGGAACTTTATCATAAGCACCATGTAAAATAGGATGAGTGATATCTGCCCATCTTGTAACATTACCAACACCTATAAGTATCGCAGCAATTATGCCAAGTGTCCAAAATCCAAATGAACCAAGCCCAACTGAAACTTCAAGAGCAGTAATAATATATATCATGAAAAAACCACCAAAAGTAGCAGCTCTAGACCATCTCTCTAGCTTTAAAAGATGTTGAAAATCTTCCTGAGAAACAGGGCCTATTTTTTCTTTTATCTCTTCTATATCTTTTTGTAGTTGATTCTTATCTACATCTTCATAGGCTGTATATACATGGTCAGCTGGAAGTGCTTCAAATATTTGTTGTTGTGGAGAAACATCTTGTACCTCTTCAAATATGTGAGTTTCCTCTTTTGCCTCATCAGCCCATATAGCTTCTTGTAGCTTTATCTCTAGTGCTTCTTCTGCTGAGACTATAGCTTCTCTGGATTCTCTTTGTTTTATTATTTCGTCTAAGGATTTTTCTGGATTATTTGACAAACAAGCCCCTTCTAGTAGTAAAATTTATGATTTGCATTATATATAAATATAGCTATAAAAAACTTGTAATTTGACATTAATACAAAATAAATATCAATTTGGATAAAATGGCAATAATTTAAAGAATGAACTATTGGAGAATTTATGGACGCAGCCAAATATATTTGGATGAATGGAAAATTTGTAAACTGGGATGATGCAAAAATCCATGTACTATCACACACGCTTCACTATGGAAACGGTGTTATTGAAGGTACAAAAGCTTATAAAACTGAAAAAGGTTACGCGATTTTTCGCCTAAACGAACATACTACAAGACTAAAAGAATCAGCAAAAATGACTTTGATTGATATTCCGTATTCAGTTGAAGAGATGAATCAAGCACAGATAGACTTAGTAAGGAAAAATGAATTTACAGGGGACAATGTTTACATCCGTCCTTTCTCATTTTTAGGTTACGGGGTAATGGGTGTTTATCATAAAGATGCTCCAGTTGAGACTGTAATGTCTGCTTGGGAGTGGGGCGCTTACCTTGGTGAAGAGGGTCTAAAAAGTGGTATAAAATTAAAAATTGCATCTATGACGAGACCTGCAAATACTTCAAATATGGGTAAAGCAAAAGCATCAGCAAACTATTTAAATTCACAAATGGCTAAATATGAAGCTATTGATTGTGGCTATGATGAGGCACTTCTTTTAGATGACCAAGGTTATGTAGCAGAAGCAAGTGGAGCTTGTTTTTTTATGGTAAAAAATGGAGAATTAATTACTCCACCAAACGATAATTCATTAGCATCTATAACTCAAAAAATGGTTATAGAGATGGCTGAAGACTTTGGTATCAAAGTAACTCGTCGTCGTATTACTCGTGAAGAGGTTTATGTAGCAGATGAAGCATTTTTAACAGGGACTGCTGCTGAAATTACTCCAGTTGCAATGGTTGATGCTAGAGAGATTGGCTGTGGAAGTCGTGGCGAGATGACTGAAAAAATTCAGTCAACTTATTTTGATATTGTTTTTGGTAGAAATGCTAAATATGAGCACTATTTAACATACATAGATTAGTGAAACATATAAAGTTCTAGCTCGAAGAGCTTAGCTTTAGCGCCTTAGCGGCTAGCGTAGATGTTTGGGCTTTTGCTCAAATATCGTTCTTATAAATGAAGGTTTCCTTCATTTTATGAAATAAAATTAAGGAAAATTATACAATGAAAGAAAATATAACAATGGCATCAGATATGAACGATTACTTTAACAAAAAAAAGAGTGAAGGTGGTGGATTTAAAAAATCATCTGGTGGTGGCTCTGGCGGTGGTGGAAAAGGTCCCGAACTTCCAAAAATTGACTTAAACTTTGGTGGAAAATCAGGACTAGTTTATTTTTTAATAGCTATCGTTCTTTTATTGGTTTTAGCTAAACCTTTTACTATCATAGAAGAGGGTGAAAGAGGTATACTGAGTACAAATGGTAAGTATCAAGACCAAGCTTTACTTCCAGGTCTTCACTTCATTATTCCAGTGATTCAAAAAGTTTATATAGTTGATACAAAAGTTCGTATTATTAACTATGCATCTCGCATAGAGGCTAGTGGTGGAAATGAGGCTGGTATTAATGTTAAACCTGCAATTACAGTTCTTGATAAGCGTGGTCTTCCTGTTGGTATTGAACTTACTGTTCAGTATAGACTTAACTCTCAGTTTGCAGCTCAAACTATCTCAAACTGGGGTTTTTCTTGGGAAGATAAAATCATAAATCCTGTTGTTCGTGATGTTGTTCGTAATGTTGTTG
>CAZZAZ010000150.1:0-3653 GCA_964652355.1 uncultured Sulfurimonas sp.
TGCTTGCAAATATGATTGTATTAACAGCTATGGGTAAACTACCTCCAGAAGGTATTTTTAGTCAAATAGGTTTCGTTTCTGCGATATTGTTTGTTGTAATGTGGTTAGCACTTCCATTTATTACAGCGATGGAAAAAAAGGTATAGGGAGAGAAAATGAAAAATAAAGAACCTTTAATATTAGCGGTTGTAGTATTCTTCTCGCTTGTAACTTACTACCTTGTTGAGCCTTTTGCTCATTCTCAAATGCATAAACATGTAGAGAGTCAACATTTTGCATATGCAGATATTCCAGAACTTACTGGAAAAACTGGAGATGCAGCAAATGGTAAAGCACTAGTTACTGGTGCAGCTGCTTGTACTGGTTGTCACTCTATTGAAGCTGATGGTATGGCTGCAATGATGGAACCTCAAATGGCTGCTGCTTCTTATGGTGTTAACCCACCTGATTTAAGTAATGCTGGTATTGTATATGATGAAAAATTTCTTTCAGATTTAATCAAGAATCCTGCTCATGCACTAAAAGTAGAACATAAATATGACCCAGCTAAAGGTAAAATGCATCCAATGGTTGCTTTTTATGGTGCTGGTGGAGATATGGACCAAGAAGTTGCAGATATGGTAGCTTACTTGAAATCTATTGCTGTTTCACAAGAAGAGTTAACTCCTGCAATGGCATTTGAAAATGCTTGTGGTAGATGTCACGCTGTGAAATATGAAAATTGGACTCAAATGGGTACTACACCAAAGTTCAAACATAAAAAAGATGAGTTAGCTTACGATATCAAAGTAATTGAATACCAAGATAGTTTAAAAGCTTATATGGGTAAATTACCACCAGATTTAAGTATGTACTATATGTCAAGAGGTACTCACTTCTTAGAAACTATTATAGAAGATCCTCAATCTCAACTTCATGGAACTGCTATGCCTCGTGTTGGTGTAACTGCTGAAGTTGCTGAGAAAATTGTTGAGCATATGGCTGATGCTGGTGATAATAAGCGTCATGAGAGAGAGTCTATTGCTAAAAATGTAATGATTTATATTGTTATCTTTGCAATATTCGCTCTTTTATGGAAAAAACAAGTGTGGAGAGACTTACACTAATTTTCCCGCAAAGGAATAAAATTCCTTTGCGCCGCTCTTTACTTTTAACATTATTTGTTTAAACTTCCCACCTATCACTTATTGATATTTACATCTTTTATAAAATATGATATACTTATCTTCGTAATACAAGACATGATCGTTATAGCTGATTACTATAACATATTAGAAGATTAAGGGTGGTTAGATTTATTCTAGCTACCCTTTTTTTTTGCTAAATTTTTAGTGGGTGTATGTTGGGTGGGAATCTAATACAAAGGTCATGTCTTGTATGCAAAAATAGTACTAGTATTATTAATTTTTATGTTTTGTTTTCCAAAATATCTTTATTAATAAAGGGAGGTCTAATCAGCCTCTCTACTAGTACTACTCCTTTATTTTTACAACTAAAGTATTACAAACTAAATCATGTAAAGACTTTTTGTCTTTTCTATAAAATGGTAAAAATGCTCCAAGTACTGTTGTCATTGTTAGTAAAAACATAATATATCTAAGTAAACTTCTAAAAAATCCTATTGTATCTCCTGTTTTATCATCTACAACTTTTAAATCATAAGCTTTTTTTCCAGGCGTTTGACCAAATTTAGATAAAAGGAAAGCATAAATTAATCCATACAAACTTACAGCTATAAATGGTCCAATAGTTGAGTTTTGAAATTCATTTTTTCCATTTAGAACAACATAAGTGATTAGATACATAATCGGCATATATATCATAAACATATCAGTTATAAATGACTTAACTCTATCTGAAAATCTTGCATAAATATACTTAGGCTTTATTTTTTGTGGTTTTTTGATCTGTTTTTTTAATTTTTTAAATTTCATAATGCAATTATAGCAAAGAATAAAAATCTATTTCTATATAAAAAATGTCTTAAAGTAAACAATTAACATTAAATGTAAACAAATTGTAAACAAATTAGCTGATTTAAACTAAATTTAAAAATTCTAGATGTAGAATATGCCAATACTTAATATATCACATAA
Organism: uncultured Sulfurimonas sp.; assembly: GCA_964652355.1. Lineage (GTDB taxonomy): Bacteria > Campylobacterota > Campylobacteria > Campylobacterales > Sulfurimonadaceae > Sulfurimonas. Next base: position 2,097 of record CAZZAZ010000150.1, read on the forward strand.
CCTAAGGTGATATTGGAATGACAGTTGCTGTCCTTGCAGTATCACTTTAAAAGGGTGATTATTATACAAAACAGGAGATATAAATGAAAAAAATGATTAAAATGTCAATAGCTGCAGCTATGATGATGGGTGTTGGTGCTGTTTCAGCTCAAGCTGAAGGTTTCTCTATCGCTGATGATATCTATGTAAAAGGTGAAATTCGTCCTCGTTATGAAATGGTTGAAGCTGATGACAATGGTAAAGCAAATGCAAATGCTTTTACTAACCGTTTAGTTATAGGTGTTGGAGCAAAACTTGGTGGTACTGATTGGTTAAGTGCATATGCTGAGATGACAGATGTTCATAATTTAAATGATAACTATAATAGTACTGATAATGGTGAAACAGGTCATCAAATAGTTGCTGATCCAGAGCAAACTCGTTTAACTCAGTCTTACTTAGACATCAAAGTTGGTGCTACTAAGTTACGTGCTGGTCGTCAAATGATCAATCTTGATAACCAAAGATTTGTTGGTGCTGTTGGTTGGAGACAAATGCCTCAAACTTATGATGCTTATATGTTAACAAATAATTCAGTTGATAAATTAAATTTAGCTGCTGTGTATATTACTCAGGTTAATACTATTAAAGCTGATGCAAGTTTTGATACAAGAACAGTATTATTAAATGCTTCTTACGCTGCAATGCCAGCTCTTAAAGTAACTGCATATGCTTATATGATAGGTTCATTACATGATACTTATGGTCTTTCATTAACTGGTAAGCCTAAAATTTCTGATGCATTAACTCTTAACTATCGTGCAGAGTATGCTACTCAAGATGATTCTACTATGGAAAATTCTGGTGCAAATGAAGGTAAAGCTGATGCTGATTGGTACAATGTTAATGTTGGTATGAACTTTAGTGGTTTCTTAGCTGCTGTTGGTTATGAGTCATTAAGTGGAGCTGGTGGAGGTAGTGAAACTGCATTTACTACACCTTTAGCAACATTGCATGCACACAATGGTTGGGCTGATAAATTTTTAGCTACTCCAGCTGCTGGTTTAGAAGATACTTCAGTTATGCTTGGTTATAAAGCTAAAGGTTTTGGTTTATTCAAAGCTGTTTATCATGATTTCTCAAGTGAAGTTGGAAGTACTGATTACGGTACGGAAATTGATGCTGTTTACAAAAACAAAATTCCTGGTATAAAAGGTCTTTCTGGTATGCTTAAAGTAGCTGACTTTAGTGAAGATGATAACTCAGGTTATATTGATACAACAAAATTCTGGGTAATGCTAGACTATAAATTTTCTACTAAATAGAAAATAATCTTTCTTTCAAGTCACTTCTTGTGGCTTGAAACCTTCATAAACAAACTTCAACTTAATAACTTCTATATATACTACAAAAAATTAACTCTTTAACTTAACTTTATACTTCAAATCGATACAATTGCCTTATAATAATATTTAGGAAATATAATGCTAATAGATAGCTATGATAGAGTAGTTGATTATCTTCGTGTTTCAGTTACTGAACGCTGTAACTTTAGATGTCAATACTGTATGCCAGAGA
>CAZZAZ010000151.1:0-3519 GCA_964652355.1 uncultured Sulfurimonas sp.
AGAAATAACAGCAAATTAGATTTATAGTAAAATATTATGTTATAATTGTATGACATGTAATACAAAGGGGAAATTATGTTATCAGTTAGACTTGAAAGTAATATGGAAATGCAACTAGAAAATTTAGCTAATGCCACAAAGAGACCTAAAAGTTTTTTTGTCAAAGAAGCATTAAAAAATTATCTAGACGATATTACTGATTTTTATGATGCTCAAAAACGATCAAAATCAGAAGATAAAAATCTTATTAGTTTAGAAGAGTTGGAAAAGTCACTTGGCATATAAACTTTTATTTGATGATAAAGTTACTAAAGATTTAAAAAACATTGATAAGTCTTGGCAAAAGAAAATTTTAGAAGCTATTAAAACAAAACTACTTGAAAATCCATACATAGGAAAAAAACTGGTTGGAGATTTATCTTCATATTATCGCTATAGAGTTAATGACTACAGAGTAATATATGAAATAATTGAAGATGAAATTATCTTAGTCATTATTAAAATAAAACATAGAAAAGACGTTTATAAATAATTATTAGTTAAATAAATGGTACCAAAACCGGTCACCAAACTTCACTTAATTTCCTAAAATACAGGAAAATGACATTTTAAATATTTTCTATCTGTGAACTTTTAGATATATTTACTATACTTAAATCTATACTTTTCATTTTATAACTAATCTCTTTAATATTTCTTATTTTACCTAAAGCAGTTTTGACTTCTAAAAGGTTTAGTTTATCTTTAGATATTACAATAAAGTCATCTCCAAAAATTCTAAATATTAAATTGTCTTGCAACTTTTCATTTAATGTGTTTGCAAACTCTTTTAGTAATATATTCCCATTTTCCCAACCATATTTTTTATTGTAGTTTGAAAATCCATTGATCAAAAAAATTTCCATATATTTATACTCTGCATTATGGTTGTTATTTGCAAGAACAACATCTAAATAGTTTTGATTATACACTTCACTCAATGTATCTTTGTAGAAGTATGCAAATCTTTCCTGCTCAAGTTTTGTTTTTGGTAGTTGAGTGATATTTTCATCTATTTTAACATCACTTAAAGCTATTAAAGCTTTCTCTATAACTTCTGGGTGAAACTGTTTAGTACTTAACTCTTTTAACTCCTTTAGAGCTTCTTTTATAGTTTTTTTAGATTTATAGATTCTGTTTGTTGTCATCGCATCAAAAGCATCAGCAACTATCATAATTCTAGCAAAAGGTATAATCTCATCACTCTTTAAGCCTCTTGGATACCCTTTTCCATCATATCTTTCATGATGAGAGTGGATAATCTCTGCTAAAGGTTCAAACATTGGTATATTGCTTAGTAGTTCATTGCTTACTGATACATGCTCTTGAATAAGGTTGTATTCTATCTCATTTAATCTACTTGGTTTTAGTAAAACTGCATCAGGAGTGCCTATCTTACCTATATCATGTAATATTCCTGCTTGATACAATAAAATACACTCTTCATCACTATATCCCATCTCAGTAGCAATCTTTACACTATACTCAGCTACCCTCTTTGAATGCCCTGCAGTATAAGTATCTCTTTTCTCTATCATCTCAACCATTGAAAACAGTGTTTTCTCATAGTTATCTCTTAATTGTGATGTTTTTTTATTTACCATATCTATAAGATGAAGCTTATAATCTTCATTTTCTTTAAATTTTTTTATTTTTTGTGCAATCTTAAAAATCTCTTGATTTAGTTGTGCAAAATCAAATGGTTTGATTATATAACCATCTATCCCTGCTTTAATAGCACCAAACATATACTCAGACTCACTATGCGCTGTAGTTATTAAAACAATTTGCTCATCATTTATACCCTTTATCTGCTTCAACATATCAAGACCATTCATCTTTGGCATAGACAAATCAGTTATCACTATATCAAATTTTTGAGTTTTATATGCTTCTAATCCTTCTAGTCCATTGTTGGCTACAACAACTTCATCAAAAAACTTTTTAAGGTATTGTGTCATTGTTTTTTGAATTGATAAATCATCCTCAACATAAAGTGTATTTAATCCCTTAGTTAATTCTACTAACTCTTTTAAGTGTTTCATTTTATTTTACTCAATTCTTCCATTATAAAAATCATATTTTTAAAAGAGAGAGGCTTTTGCAAAATAATATTACCCAAACTTTCATCCAAATCTCTACTCTCTCTAGAAGCTGTAAGAAATATAGTGAAAATATCTGGATTAAGTTTTTTTATCTCTTTAACCATTGTAATACCATCCATTTTTGGCATCAAAATATCAGAAATAACAATTTTAAATCCTCCATTTTGCTTAAACACATTAAGTGCTTCATCCCCATTAGAGCAGACCGTAACATCATCAAAAAACTTTTTTAAAAATGTACCAGTACCCTTACGTACAGCTTCCTCATCATCAACAAAAAGCAGTTTTAAATCTTTAACTTTCTCTCTTAAAACTTTAATATCATTCATATCTTTTAGACTCCTTTATGTTTAATGGTAGTCCTATCTCAAGGCAAACACCATTGTCAATATTGTAAGCCTTTATAGAACCTTTTAGATGTTTAGCTATGATAGTTTTACTCATATACAAACCTAAACCTGCTCCATTTTTTTCATTTTTCGTACTAAAATATGGGTTAAATATTTTATCTATAAAATCTAAATTTATCCCATTTGCATTATCACATATTTTTATAACAACATTCTCTTTTACATCTTCAACTGTTACCCATATCTTTTTTTCTTTTATATCATTTTCAATTAATGCCTCTTGTGCATTTTTAAGTAAATTTATAAAAACCTGCATCAACTCTCTTGAGTATGTTTTTATCTTCTTGATATCTTTAAAATCTTTTATAACTTCTATATCATTGTTTTGTAAAGATTTTCCTATTATATTACAAGCGTCTTTAAGCACATCCCTTATCAATACTTCATTCATCTCTTTTTCTGGCTTGAAAAAATCTTTAAAGTCATCTATCGTTTTTGATAGTTCTTGTGTTTTTTCAAGTATATCATTGGATATCTCTTTAAGCTCCTTCTCATCAACTATCTCCAATTCAATATCAGCAAGGATATTGTTGGCATTCATAGCTATAGCACCTAAAGGTTGTCTCCACTGATGAGCTATCATACTTATCATCTCACCCATTGCCATATGGCGAGACTGGGCTATCATTATCTCTTCTTGCTCTTGTAGCTTTGCCTGTGCTGCTTGCAGTTTTTCAACAGGTTTACTTATCCATCTACCGGTAAAAAATGCGATAATTGTAGATAAAATAGATATTAATACACCTACATAAATTATCATCTTATTTATTTGTATAAAATCAGCTAAAGCCAACTCTTTTGGATAATATATAACTGCATGCCAAATCTCTCTATCGTTACCTTTAGAGTGATCAATAGTTTTAGTTTTACCGCCAAAGCCTATGTTTTTATTATCTATACTGATTCTAATTGGTGCATAAGAGATTAAGTTTTCACTATTATTATTTTTAACAATCCTAGCACCA
>CAZZAZ010000152.1:0-3431 GCA_964652355.1 uncultured Sulfurimonas sp.
CTTGGTGGGTTATGGCATGGGGCTGGCTTAACATTTTTATTTTGGGGTTTCTTACATGGTAGTGCTTTAATAATCCATAAAATATGGCAAAGTTTAAATATAAAGATGAATAGATATTTAGCTTGGTTTATAACATTTAACTTTATCAACATAACTTGGGTATTTTTTCGTGCAAAAGACTTCTCTCAAGCTATAGTTATTTTAAAAAAGATGTTTATTTATGAAAAGCTTGATGTTCTTAGTTACAAAACAAAATACCTTTTAGTAAACCTAAATGCTGATGACAAACTTATGGCAATTTTACTACTAGCTTTAGTAATATCTGTTTTATTTAAAAACTCCACCCAGTTGATGCAAAACTTTAAACCATCTTACAAAACTTTGTTTATAGTTATATGTTTGGCAAGTGTATCTTTACTTGAGATGCATAAAGTTTCAGAATTTTTATATTTTAATTTTTAGGTAAAGAGCATGATGTACAAAAATTTCAATAAACTTCTTATAGTCTCAATCTCTTTTGTATTGCTATCAACAATAGTTTTTAACTTCATTATAAATCCTTATAATATTTTTAATACCTTAAATATCAAAGGTCTAAATCAAGTTAAAAACAACACAATTAACACAGAGATGTCTAAGTTTTATGCTCTAAAAAGATTAGAGATAGACACACTCATCACTGGAACTTCAAGGTCTGAACACCTAAATCCTACTTTCATACAAAAGTTTACTAAAGACAAAGTTTATAACCTCTCTATGCCAGGTTCTGGGATAAAACTTCAAAAAGAAAATATAGAGTATTTTGTCAAACATAAAAATATAAAAAGAGTTATATTAGGCTTAGATTTTTTTGCTTTTAATCCTGCAAATAACTCCAAAGATAAACATCCAAGATATGATGATAAATATATAAGCGATTATCAGGACTCACTACTAAGTATAAGAACATTGAGAAAAAGCATAAAAACTCTAAAAGATAATCTTAAAAATAAAAAATCTACACTTCACTATGAAAATGGGTATAGACATAATGAAGATATTAGTTTAAAAATTAAAAATGGCGGTATAGTGTATATAAAAGAGCGCTTTAAAAAACAAGTAACCATGATTAGTACACAAAAAGTACATTTTAACAATGAAGAGTTCAAAAATCCATCTTCAATAAATAAAGCTTTAGCTGATTTAAATGCTATTGTAAATTTATGTAAAGATAAAGATATAGAACTTATTATGTTCATTTCACCACTTTATGTAAAGATAACTGAACTAATTTATAAACGAGGATATGGATTCAGTTATGAATACTGGAAAAAAGAGTTAGCAAAGTATGGAGATATTTATGATTTTAGTTCTTATAATAAAGTCACAAAAAAGATTTCAAACTATATAGATGGAAGCCATTATCAAGAACATATTGCCAAACTAATAGTAGAGAAACTTTTGCAAAATGACTCTAAAAAAGAGAGTTCTGATTTTGGCATTATTTTAAATATGAAAAATATTGATATAATTTTAAAAAATCAAGCTAAAAATGCTAAAACAAACAATATGAAAGTCAATAAATGAGTTTAGAGATACAAAATATCACTCCAGTTATCATTGCTAAAGATGCACAAAGCACTATACAAGAGACATTAGACAGCTTAGTAGACTTTAGTGAAGTTATTTTATATCTAAATAACTCAAATGATGATACTCATACTATTGCATCAAACTACCAAAATATAAAAATTATAGATGGAGAGTTTAGCGGTTTTGGGCCTACTAAAAATAAAGCTAGTGAATTTTCATCAAATGAGTGGATTTTATCACTCGATAGTGATGAAGTTATACCTCAACAACTTTTCCAAGAGATAGCTAAATTAGAGTTAAAAAATAAAAAAGAGGTATTTGTTCTAAAAAGAGATAATTACTTCTTTGATAAAAAAATCAAACATAGCGGTTGGGGGGATGATTACCTCACTAGAATTTATAACAAAACCTACCATAACTTTTGTGAAAATCTTGTGCATGAATTTGTAGAGTTAAAAGAAGATGCTAAAAAAACATCTTTAACAAATAGCTTTAAACATAATGCGGTGGAAAATATAAACCAATTTTTGACTAAGTCTATGAAGTACTCTGACTTAGCTTCAAAAGATAAATCAACTTGTAGTTACACCATAGTTATACTAAAAGGATTTTTTGCATTTTTTAAAACTTATGTATTAAAACTTGGCTTTTTGGATGGTTGGCAAGGTATATTTATAGCTTCATCAAACTCTTATAGCAAATTTTTTAGATATACAAAAAGATACTTAAACTGTAAAAAGAACAAGGCTAATAAATGATAATCACTCATGCGAATTTTTCAAAAGGCTTTCGTGGTGGTGAAAGACAGACTTTATTACTTATACAAGAGTTATCAAACAAAGGTTATACCCAAAGAGTTGTTACACGAGTAAACTCAGAACTAGCAGATAAACTTGAAGGTATAAAAAACTTAACTATACATAGATTAGCAAAACCTTATGCCATTCATATTTCACAAGTTAAAGACTCTAGTGTTATACATGCTCACGAAGCAAAAGCTGCGCAGTTTGCATACTTTGCAAATATGTTTTACAAGATTCCATATATCATAACAAGAAGGGTTGATAACAAGATCAAGAACAATATCTTCAATCGCTCTATGTATGCAAATACAAGTTATGTTGTAACAGTTGCTGATGATATACAAGCTATGGCTTTAGAGATAAACAAAGATTTAAAAATCAAAACTATTTATAGTGCATTTTCTACACTTGAAATAGATGAGAATAAAGTGCAAAAGATACAAGAGCGCTTTAAAGGTAAGTTTTTAATTGGGCATATTGGAGAACTAGATAACTCACAAAAAGGTCAATACTTTCTAATAGAGGCTATGAGGCTACTAGCAAAAGAGTTTGAAGATATACATCTAATCTGCCTTGGCAAGGGTAAAGATGCAGACGTTTTTAAAGAGCAGTCAAAAGATTTAACAAACATCACTTTTGAAGGTTTTGTAAATAATGTAGGTGATTATATACAATGTTTTGATATATTTGCCTTTCCTAGTCTTAGAGAAGGTATCGCTTCTATCTTATTTGATATTATGCAGTCAAATGTTGCTATTGCTACAACTGATGTAAATGGGATTCCAGAGTATATAAAAAATGAAAAAAATGGGCTATTAGTAAAACCAAAAGATATAGAAGGACTTTATAAGGCTATAAAAAAACTATATCTTGATGAAAAACTAAGAGAGAGACTTACAAAAGAGGCTTTTATTACTGTTCAAGATTATTCAGTACCTATAATGGCTAATAAATATGAAGAGATATACAAAGAAGTTAAGTAGGTTTACTACTTAACGCCAATTTGAAAATACTCAAAACCATACTCATTTATTTTTTCTTTATCAAACTGATTTC
>CAZZAZ010000153.1:0-3429 GCA_964652355.1 uncultured Sulfurimonas sp.
AAAAAAAGTTTTTAAAAGTTGAACTTAAAAGCTCATTTGCAACTTTTTCATCTTCAACTACCATCGCTGATAATTTTTTAGTTTGTTGAGTTAATTGAACTAAATCTACATTTGACATAGTAAATCCTTATAGTAATTTTTATATGAAATTATAGCAAATTTTTGAAGATAATTCGGTAACAAAGTAACATTAAAAGATAAGAAAAATAAAAGAATACTCCAAAGAAGCCTATTTGTAGGTTTTCCATAGCTTTTTCATTTTGTTACAAAATATTAAATTTAACAAATGTTAAAAACTATTTTAGTGTTAATTTTCATATTTTTTAAACTTTTCTAGCCATTGTGTATCTAATTGAACAGAATCTTCTTTTTGAGTTAATAAATTATCTATAATACTTATCAATGTTTCTTCATCCATAAATTCCAATAAATTTGGGTTAATCTGTGTTTGATGGACACCCTCATGAGTGTTTAGTAAATTTTGTATATCTTCAATTAATTTTTCTTTATTTGTCATTTTAAATCCCATGCTGTATTAAAATCTTTTTTATTTATATATATTTCTCTTACAAGTTCTATTAAGCCAGTTTTTTTCATAATTAATTTTACTTTCTTTGGCCAAGTTTTTCTATAATTAAAAGAGTTCTTATGCCCACCAATCATATCTATAAATTTTTCATTTAATTTTTTTTCAAAAAGTACCTTAAGTCCATTTATCTCTACTTGTCTATTTAAGTATACTTTAGCATCTCTAAATGACTTAATATTTGAACTAGTCGATATCCATCTTGTTACAAAATCATTTAAACATGCTTTTATGGCTTGTTTTTTTGAATTATGATTGTAAAGTAAAAATTCAAGTTTTTTCGTACTACCAGCATATTTACTTGGCCTATAGTCTCTTTTTAAACTTTTTGGTCTTTGCTTATAAACTAAATCCGTCTTGGAGTGCCTTAGTATCTCTTTTGGATCAAATAAGACCTTCTTTTGTGACTTAGAGTAGGGTAGATACAAACTAGGAAGTTCAGCATCACCTTTAAAAGCACCCAAGCTTAATATGTTTCCCGTAATTTTGGAAACATAACCCCTACCATATCCAGATTCCAAACCTGCAATAGCCATAACAGCTGCAGGAGGAAGGTTGTTTTTAATTCCAATATCAATAGTATCTTGATATATATTGGAGTAAAATTCTCTAACATGCTGATACTTTCTAAAACTATAAGAACTAGAATAAAGACTCGTTGCTATAAACAATAGTATAATACTAAAAAGTAATCTTTTAATTGCATCCATCTATCTCTAACCCTTACACACGGTATCTCGTATTATTACATTGGTTAACATAATGTAAATTCTCTTGAATATTGCTTTTTCGCTTTTTGGTTAACAAAATATATATTTCTTATTAAATAGTTAATCATATTGTTTAGTATGTCACGTATTTGCAGGTACTGAATAAGCCGAGTTTTGTTTCGGTAGCATTAATCTACTTCACCATTTACATAGTGCTTCTAGCGAAATAGTAGCATTTATAAGACGCTGACCATCTATTTCTTGCTGCCATGTTGGGTTTACAAGCTCTCTATGTCGCCATAAAGACTGGTGGGCTCTTACTCCACCTTTTCACCTTTACCACCAAATGTGGAAGTTTATTTTCTGTTGCACTTTCCCTCAGCTTACGCTGGCCATTAGTTAAATGGAACACTGTCTTATAGCAGCTCGGACTTTCCTCTTGTGTTTTGCACAAGTAATTACCTTCAGTACCTATGAAATAATACAAAAAATTTCCTTTATATTAGTTTTTATCAAGTGAACGAATGTTCTTGTTTTAATATTCATACATGAACACTTGTTCATTTAGCATAAGCTTTAATTAACAAGTGTTCATATATAATATAAATTCAATTAACAAGTGTTCATATTAGATAGATCCCATTATTATAGGGCTTTAAAGGATGGTAAAAATGTCTACTACAAAAGAAAAAATATTAAAAGTATCAACTACCCTATTCTCAGAACTAGGATACAAGGGCGCTAGTGTGCGAAAAATAGCAGATAAAGTTGGTATAAAACAAAGTGCGCTATATAATCACTTCAAAAACAAAGAAGATATATTTTTACAAGTTGCAAAAGGTATATTTGCATCGCCCTTCTCTACCTCAAATAATGATCTTAAGACAGAAGCATTAAGTGGAAAGTCATATCTAAGTAAGTTTGCAATGCATTACAAGCTGCTTACGTTTGATAAGAGCAACGAAAACATGTTTAGGATACTCATGATAGAGCTTTTTACAAACAGGGAGCTTAGGGGACAGTTTATGGATGAATTTCACAATAAAAATATAAAAGTGCTCTCAGAAGCATTTTTTATAATGATGCAGAACTCTTTAATACGCTCAGGAGATCCTATGATAGTAGCGTATGAATTTTTGAGCACCCTATTCTATACTAGACTTCAAATAACTATAATGAGGTTTGATAATGAATCAGTAGATAGACTATCTACTCAATTTGAAAAACATGTAGATTTTTTTTGGGAAAGTATCAAAATATAGCTATATTAAATTTTATATAGTTTAGTACATGATATTAAATAATATCACAAAGATATTTAAAAAAAAGACAACCCTTTACGGATTGTCTTAAAAAATATCGATTAAGCCATAGCTTCTTTAGCATATTTTTCACCTAGTTCATAGGCAGTTTTGTTAACTTCATGAACTTTTGCAGGTACTTTAGAAAGCATTGTATCGATAAGAGCTTGCTTATCAATAGCATTCATCATAGTATTTGCAATTGCTAGTGCTACAACAGATTGAGTAATTACATTACCAACCTCTTCTTTAGCAATAGTAATAATTGGAATCTCATGGATATGCCATTTTTTTCTATCTTCATCAGTTGGATGCACAAGATTTGGATCAACAACGATAATCCCACCAGGCTTAACACCATCTTTAAAAGAGTTATAACTTACTTGCGCAACTGATAACATAAAGCCAATTTCACCATCATTTGCATATGGATAATAAATTTCTTTATCATCAAGTTGAATATCAACAACAGTTGGTCCACCACGTACTTGTGATGTGTATGTTGCAGTTTTTAGTCCATGACCACCAGTTTTAATCTTTGCTGCTGCAAAAATCTCACCAGCAAGAAGAACACCTTGACCACCAACACCTGTAAATCTCATTAATGTTTTGCTCATAATGTCTCCTTATATTTTTTTCGTAAAGTCATCTTGAGTGATTTTCTTTCTTTCACCCTGATGTACTTTTTGAATCTCTGCATACATATCACAATACTCTGCAACTTCTGTATCTTGCTTTAAGATACCAGTTGGAAGTAAGTTAAGTTGCTCATCTTCTGTCATTGCATCATATTTCTTTTTAGAAACAGTAATACTATCAATCCACTCAAGGT
>CAZZAZ010000154.1:0-3429 GCA_964652355.1 uncultured Sulfurimonas sp.
AGCAATTTCAACCATATATTTCCAAGAAAATTCATCATACTTACCTGGTTCTATCGCAGCAGCCCATGAGTCAAAGATTTGAACTACATCAATACCCGCTTGGATCTGTTTCTCCATATATAGTTTTACAACTTCAGTAACTTTTGCAAGAATTTTATGAAGTAAATCAGGGTTTGAGTACATCATTTTTTTACAAATATTGTAAGTTTTAGTACCTTCACCCTCTATCATGTATGTAGCTAAAGTCCATGGAGCACCAGTAAAACCTATAAGAGCTGTTTCACCACCACGTTTATCTAAGTCCTCTTTGATGAGTTTGATAGTGTCAAAAACATAAGTAAGTTTACTTGCTGCTTCATCTCCACCAATTAGTCTATCTATGTCAGCTTCAGTTTTAATAGGATCAGAAAACTTAGGACCTTCACCTTTTACAAAAGATAAATCCATACCCATCTCATCAGGTATTACCAGTATGTCAGAGAAAAGAATAGCAGCATCAACACCAACAATGTCTAAAGGTTGAAGAGTTACTTCACATGCTTTTTCAGGATCGTGACAAAGGTTCAAAAAGTTACCAGCTTCTGCTCTTACTTTCATATACTCTGGTAAGTATCTACCAGCTTGTCTCATCATCCATACTGGAGTGTAAGGTGTCTCTTTTCCAAAACATGCATCTACAAAAATTTTACCCATTAAATTACCTTTTATTTTTATAATTATATTGTTTAGTGTTTACCGACTTTACCTAAAAAGAAAAGTCCAACAGCTACTGCTGTGATTGATAACGCGAAGTATAACATATCGAGCGCGCCATTATATTGCGTATGACCAACTTTTTGAAAAAATCCAACAACAAGTACCATTACGATAACTTTACTTATTTTATCTTTTAATTGATCTAGTGAATGGATTGAAAGTATCTTGTTCTCTCTTGTCTCATCTTCTTTTGCTACATCTATGTCAGAGATAAATAGCTCGTATAGTCCAAATGAAAAAAGAAGCATAACAACACCGATAAGGTATAGATCAACAGCTCCAATAATTCCACCAACTACATCTTCATGAAAGTTTTGTGGATGTGCATGATTTAAGTAAGTAGTAATCACAAATTTTGCAGTATCGTAAACATCAAAACTAGCAACTATAAACAGTGTTATAGCACCTAGAAGGCCAAAAAATACAGCCAAAATAACCATAAATCTTGAACCCCATAGCCCACTTTCAAAGATTTTTTCTATCATTAGTTATCTTCTTCCATCTCTACCCATTTTTGAGCTATACGAACAGCATTTGTAGCAGCACCAACTCTTAAGTTATCTGCAACTATGAACATATGTAGCATATTTTTAGAGTAGTTGTCATTTCGTATACGACCAACAAAAGTTTCATTCATATCTACACAAGTTGCTGGCATTGGGTAAAGAGCTTCTTCTGGTTTATCAAGTATAACAAGGTTTGGAGCTTTAGCTAAAATCTCTCTAGCCTCATCCGCTTGTACTTCAGAATCAAATGTTAGAGTAAGCGCTTCAGCATGACCACGAAGAACTGGTACGCGAACACAAGTTGCACTAAGAGCTATGTTCTTATGCATGATTTTTGTAGTTTCGTTTACCATTTTCATCTCTTCTTTAGTGTAACCATTATCCATAAATACATCAATTTGAGGGATTACATTTAGAGCGATTTGTTGGTTAAATGCATTGTGTTCAGAATCAGCAAGTTTAAAAGCAAAAAAGTCTTGCATTTGAGTTACTAACTCTTCCATAGCAACTTTTCCTGCACCAGATGTCGCTTGGTATGTTGAAACATCTACGCGAACTAAGTCATAAGCATCATCAAGAGGTTTTAGAGCTTGAACCATTTGAATAGTTGAACAGTTTGGATTTGCAATAATTCCACTCTCTTTCCATTTAGCTATATCTTCAGGGTTTACCTCTGGGACAACAAGAGGTATGTTTTCATCCATTCTAAAGTGAGATGTGTTGTCTATAACAACAGCACCAGCTTTTACCGCTGCTGGAGCAAACTTAGCACTCACTGATCCACCGGCTGAAAAAAGTGCAATTTGAATATTTTCATCTTCAAATACTTCATCCGTTAGTTCTTTTATAATTAGTTTTTCACCATTAAAGTCTATCTCTATTCCTGCACTTCTCTCACTTGCAAGTGGAACTAGTTTATTTATAGGAAAGTCAATCTCACTTAAAATTGTTAATATCTCTTCTCCAACTGCTCCGTTTGCTCCAACTACTGCTACATTATATTTACTCATATTATCTCCTAATTAAATCTGTTTTGTAAAAAAAGTTCATCTGCTGTTATCTCATTCTCTTCACTTAAAATAACTGCACGCTCAACTACTGAAATTAACTCACGAATATTTCCTGGCCAATCGTAATCTAGTAACTGCTGTTGTGCATCTTTTGAAAAAGTTTTCAATTCAAACTCATACTTGTTACAATTTGCGTCTAGTGTCTTGTCAGCAATTTGCAATATTTCATCTTTTCTATCTTTAAGTGCAGGTATATTTAAAGGGATAGTATTTAGTCTGTAATATAAATCTTCTCTAAACTCTCCATCTTTAATTTTTTGCATCAAGTTAGCATTTGTCGCAGATACTACGCGAATGTCTATTTTTATAACTTTAGATGATCCTAATCGTCTAACCTCTTTTTCTTGTAGGGCACGAAGAAGTTTTGCTTGAACTCCATAAGGCATTTCACCAATCTCATCTAAAAATAGTGTACCACCATTTGCTAACTCAAACTGACCAGCTTTGGCCTCTTGAGCATCGGTAAAAGCACCTTTTTCAAAGCCAAAAAGTTCACTCTCGATTAAATTTTCTGGAATTGCTGCCATATTGATAGCAATAAATGGTTTTTTAACACGAGGTGAATTTTTATGAATATATGAAGCAAATACCTCTTTACCAACACCACTTTGACCAAGTAGTAAAATACTAGCATCAGTCTTACAAGCTTTATCTGCTATTTTTAAAGTACCTTCAAGTGCTTGTGAAGTCCCTAAAAAACCATTAGAGATTTTAGATATAGTTTTTTTAGAGGCTGACTTTTGAACTTTTTGAACTTTATCTTCTCTTTTTATTGCAGATATTAAAGCATCTACATCAAAAGGTTTTAGTAAAAAATCTTTGACCCCAAGGTGTATAGACTCAATTGCACGTTGTAAAGTTGCATTTCCAGTCATTATAATAACTTCAAATCTTCCGTTTAAAGTTTTTACAAGCTCTATACCATCCATACCAGGCATGTTTATATCTGTAATAACAAGATTAAAACTATCATCTAAATTTTTTAGTGCATCTTTAGCATTTTTAAATGTTTTGATTTCAAACTCTTTATAATCGCTCATAGCGATTTCAAGAGATTTTCTCATATTTATATCATCTTCAACTATTGCAATTTTCAC
>CAZZAZ010000155.1:0-3413 GCA_964652355.1 uncultured Sulfurimonas sp.
TGTCTTAGTTTTTTGACCACGACATGGAAGACCACGACGGTGACGAAGACCACGGTATGAACCAAGATCCATTAGTGCTTTAATGTCCATTGCAACTTTCTTACGTAAATCACCTTCAACCATATGGCTTTTACGGATTTCAGCAGTTATTGCAGCAACATCAGCTTCGTTTAGTTCGAAAACTCTTTTGTTATAGTCTATACCTGTCGCGTCTAAGATTAGACGAGAAGCGTGTAAACCGATTCCATAGACATACGTTAGACCGTATTCTATTCTTTTCTTTTTAGGTAAATCAACACCAGAAATACGAGCCATGGTTATCCTTGTCTCTGTTTATGTTTTTTAACTTTGCAGATTACTCTTACAATGCCTTTTCTCTTAACAACTTTACAGTCGTCACACATCTTCTTAACTGAAGCTCTTACTTTCATCGTAAGTCCTTGTTTATCATTGTCTTTGCTGAATGTAGGTAAAGTAGTAATCTACTTACCAATACTTTTATCTATATAGTATATTATACTGATAAAAACACTCATGTCTTTGTTAAAACAGCAAAGCGGACGCGTATTGTATCCAAACAAATGTAAAAATTTTATTAAGAGCAAAATATTTTAGTAATTAATCCCAAATAACACTCACTCCATACTCTTGATTTAGCGTTATATATTTATTGTAATAAAGTTTTTTACCGTGCTTTTTACTTAGTAATTCAAGCTCTATCGTTTCATTTTGAAGTAGTTCTCTTACCTCTTGATACTTCAGCCATTTTCCATATCTTGCCAGTGAATTTTGCCAAATTCTAAAGTCACAACTTGCATCATCACGAAGTTCAAACATTTCACCATCTTCAGTTTTCCAATGAGCATTTGTGCAAGCATATAGTTTTACCTTTTTACCACTTACCTCTTTATCTCTCACTTCTATACTCCCATCATCACAATACGGGCATTTTCCTAAAATCATATTTACTCCTAAGGATAAAAGCTATGATAGAATACATATTATTTATACAAACCATTAAAAATATGACAAATTGAAATATATTTTCAATTAAAGGCTAAGAATTGGCTCTAAATTTAAAAGAAACTCTTGTTATTGGTATATCTGCTACTGCACTTTTTGACTTATCTGAGTCTGATGAACTATTTAAAAGTGAATATAAAAAGGATCCTGATACAGCAATTAAACTTTATAGAGAGTATATGCTCAAGCATGAAAATGATATATTGAAGGAAGGAATTGGTTTTCCATTAATCAAAGCACTCCTAGATTTAAACAGATATGAAGATAAAAATACTAAACAAGCCTTAGTAGAAGTTGTGATCATGTCTAGAAATTCTCCAGACACGGGTATAAGAGTTTTAAACACTATTAGAAAACTAGGACTTAATATAACTCGTTCAGCTTTTACTGCTGGTGAAAGTAGTGCTGATTACTTAGAAGCTTTTGATGTAGACCTGTTTCTTACTACAAATGAAGAAGATGCACAAAAAGTTATTGATAAAGGGGTATGTGCATCTGCAGTCCTTTCAACTCCTCCAGAATATAAATGCGACGCTCCAGAGGGACAAGTCAGGATCGCATTTGATGGTGACGCTGTACTTTTTGATGAATCAAGTGAATTAGTATATAAAGAGGATGGTATAGATGCTTTTCATAAAAATGAAGACTCATCTCAAGATATACCAATGAGCGAAGGTCCTTTTGCAAATTTTTTAAAAAAACTAGCAGTTTTACAAGAACGTTTGCCTATGAAAGTTGAGTATTCACCAATCCGTATTGCAATAGTAACTGCAAGAAATTCACCATCAGAGATGCGTGTTATAAAAACACTTAGACATTGGGGTGTATATGTAGATGAAGCTTTTTTTCTAGGTGGTGTAGAAAAATCAAATATTTTGAAAGCTTTTAAAGCCCATATATTTTTTGATGACCAAGATGTACATTTAGAAAAATCATCATTGGTAGTACCATCAGGAAAGGTTCTTTATCCATCAAACTCAAAGTTAAAATAGTTTATGTTAAACTAAATTTATGGATACATATTTAGATAAATTTAATAACGCTATAAAAAACACTGTATTTTATAAACTTCCACAAGATGAACAAGAGTTTATAAAAGAAAAATCACTCACTTTAAAATTTACCCTTAACGAGATTAGACAAATCATAGATATTGCAAGAGACCTCAATATGTGGGGGGAAGACAATATTATAGGCATATTTCCAGATCATGATCAAAAAAAAGTTGTCTTTACCAGACTTAGAAAACTATATGAACAACTTCGCTCTTTACCAAACTCTTATGAAAACTTTACTTTAAAAAATATACCTAAAGAGCAAAAGTACACTTTTAAAACAGAACCAAAAGAGGGTTTTGGTCTTGGACTTTGTCCAGTAGCAAGTGAAAAAACAAGATGTTGCAACTTGCTTACACTTGACGCGGTTGAGAGTTGTGGCTTTGATTGTTCTTATTGCTCGATTCAATCTTTTTATAATCAAAATACTATTACCTTTGATAGTGGGTTTAAAGATAAGTTACTAAATCTAGAACTTGATAAAAATAAAACTTATCATATAGGAACTGGTCAAGCCTCTGACTCACTAATGTTTGGAAATCGTGAAGGAGTTTTAGATGCTCTTTTTGAGTTTGCTCGTGAGAATCCAAATGTTATTTTAGAGTTTAAAACAAAATCAGATAACATCTCTTACTTTTTAGAAAATGAGATTCCAAAAAATATACTTTGTACTTGGAGTTTAAACACACCAACAATTATTACAAACGAGGAGCACTTAGCAGCTTCACTAGATAAACGAATAAATGCAGCAAGACGCATAGCAGATAAAGGTGCTAAAGTTGGTTTTCACTTTCACCCAATAGTTGAGTATGAAAACTATTTAAAAGACTACTCTCAAGTGTATGCAAGATTGGTTGAAGAGTTTAAACCATCTGAGGTAGCACTTGTAAGCTTTGGAACACTAACCTTTATAAAACCGGTTATAAAACAACTTCGCGATAGAGAGTTTAAAAGTAAAATTACACAGATGCCTTTTGAAGATGCCAATGGAAAAAGTTCGTATCCAGATAGTACAAAGCAAGAGATGTTTAAACACGCTTATGAAAGTTTTAAAGCTTGGCAAGGTAACGGTAAAGCAGAAAGTGTTTTCTTTTATTTATGTATGGAAGAGCATCAAATGTGGCAAAAAACTTTTGGCTATCAGTATTCTACTAACAATGATTTTGAAAGAGCAATGCTAAGTGCATATGCTACAAAATTGGGTATGAAGTACCTAGTTTAAGCTAGTAATTTTCACATCCACCATATTTTAAATAGAAAATTTTCTTTAAGAATTTAACATATCAATATATCTTGATATATACTAATTATTATGATAAACTTTCATCACTTATC
>CAZZAZ010000156.1:0-3411 GCA_964652355.1 uncultured Sulfurimonas sp.
CCTCATCTTTTTTAGGCCAGTTAGCTATAACTGTCTCTTCATCATCATGTTCATCAAACATAAGAAGTGATTTAGGGTTTGTAGGACAAACCTCTACACATATACCACAACCTTTACAGTGATCCATATCTACACCGATAAGTTTTTTATCACGAGAAATAATAGATACATCTGGACAATAAATCCAACAAAACTGACAATCAATACAATAATCTTTATTGAATACTGGTTTAATCAGTCTCCAGTCTGCAACACTCGCCATATAAGAACTATTTGGTGAATATGAACGATCTTGTTGCGGTGTTCCCGCGATATCGTCTATTGAACCATCGAAAGTACGAAGCATTGCTCCGATTTCAAATTCATCCCATCCTTTATTTGCCATCATCAGCTCCTTATTTAACTTCGTCATATGCGCGTTGAATAGCAAGCATATTTCCGTCAATAATTTTTTGTGGTAGTTTACCAAGAACTCTTTTCATATTCTCTTTAAAAAAATCAATATCATACATTCCAGATACTTTCATAAATGCACCAAGCATTGGTGTATTTGGAATAGCACGACCAATAGTGTTCATAGCTATATCAATACAATCAACTGTATATACCTTTTTACCTTCTAATTTAGGCTGAACCTTAATTAGCTCTTCTGTACTTAAATGAGTAGTGATAATATATTTTGTAGTATCTTTATGATTTATAGTAACATCTGTAGTTATAGCCAATGCAGGATCGATTACAAAAACGTAATCTGGTTCCATATATTTTTCATGATTCATTATAACCTTGTCATCAACGCGATTATATGCTGTCATTGCTGCCCCACGCTTTGCAGATCCATAAAATGCAAATGCTTGCACTTGCTTACCAGTTGTAGAAATAACATCTGCTAAACCTTTAGCACCTGTAACAGCACCTTGACCCGCACGACTATGCCATCTAATTTCTAGCATAAATTCTCCTTCTAATTTTAAAGACTATATTTCAATTCTTAATTATCTCATATTTTAGACAACTTGCTCTTAAATGTAGCTTGAAATTATGCACTTTATAACTAAGTAAAGAATTTGTGTTATTTCTTCTTACTTTCTAAATATTTTACTGCTTCAAATGCATCATTTAAAATAACATTAGTAAACTGTTTTAAAGTTTCTTCTTTACCATATCCGCATAAGACACCGATAGAATTGATCTTTGCATTCTGTGCAGATATCAGATCTAATTTTGTATCCCCTATCATATATATCTCTTTATCTTTTATATTAAAACTTTTCAATGCTTTTAAAATTGGCTCTTCGTGAGGTTTTGGCTTCTCAACATCTTCTCTACCTATAAGAACTTTAAAGTATTTCATCAAATCAAAATATTCCATGAGGACTTTTGAATATTTACCAGTTTTTGTAGTAACTATTCCTAGTTCTGCAAATTTACTAGCTTTTTTTACACTCTCAATAGCTTTTGGCAAAAGTGTAGTTTTAATAGTTGAAATTTTTCTATATTCTTCTTTATATGTTGCTACAAAATCCCAAACTTTATCTTCTGAAACACCAAGCTGGGCATACATCACATCAAGTGGATAACCAATCAAAGCCATTATTTCTTCATCTGTTGGCGAAATCACACCATGGACTTTAAAAGAATGGTGAAAAGTAGATACTATTGCCTCGGTAGAGTCTATTAAAGTTCCATCTAAATCAAAAAGTATTATCATTTATTTTTCCCACTCTATATAGTTGTGCCAAATTCCACTTTTGGCAGGCTGTATATTTTTAATATTTTTATTTACTGCAGTTATTGAGTTTGGAATATATAAAAATAGATATGGATTATCATCAGTTATTATTTGAAACATCTCTCGCCAAATCACACCTAATTTATCTCTATCTACTATCTCTTGTGATTCTTCTATCATTTTATCTATCTTTTTATTTTTATAACCAACTAGATTAAAACCGCCCTTTTTATCATTATCACTATGCCATATTGCGTAAGGGTCTGGCGTTACTGATAATCCCCAACCAAGGACAATAGCATCAAACTTATGTGGAAGTACTACCATGTTTAAAAAAGCTTGCCACTCCATAACTCGTAAGCTAACAATAACTCCAACTTTTTTTAATTGATATTGTAAAATTTGTGAGACATACGGTCTAACAGCTGATGAGTTTGAAGTAACTATCTCAAATGTTAAAGGATTTTTTTCATCATAACCAGCTTCTCGCAAAAGTCTTTTAGCTTTTTGTATGTTTTTAACTGGTGTTTTCACATCAAAATTATATGCTTTTGTTCCTGGTAAAAATGGACCAGTACAAACTTTAGCATGATTAAAAAATAAAATTTTAACTATTTCATCCCTATCTACTGCTAAAGATAAAGCCTCTCTTACCTTTGGGTTTTGAAACTTTTCAAGTCTAAGATTAAACCCAAGATAAGTGTAACTCTGCGATATTTTTTCGTGTATATCAAAGTGTAAAAAAAACTGCTCGGTAAGTTGTCTTTCAAACTGCATAGGTTCAATACTACCCAAATCAATAGCAGAAGATTTTAACATCAAAAACCTTGTCATTGGATCGGCTATAACATGAAAGGAGATTTTATCTATCTTCGGTTTTCCCTCAAAATATTTTTCATTCGCTGTTAAAATGATATCTTTAGAGTGTTCAAGTTGAAAAAGTTTATAAGGTCCTGTACCTATCGGCTCAGTGTTAAACTTTGAAGTCATTAAATTTTCATCATTCTGTAAAATATGCTTAGGCAAAATCCCCATTGCCCATGCTTCAAGAGATTTAAAATATGGTTTTTTATAGATAACTTCTACTTTGTATTTATCCAAAGCCTTTACACTCTTAACAAATCTAAACTCAGCAGAGTATGGCGTAGAGATTTTTGGTGAAATGATAGTCTCATAAGTAAAAATAACATCATCAGCTGTAAATTTTTTACCATCATGCCAAAAAACATTTTTCTTTAGTTCAAAGATAATAGTAGTATTATTTTTATAATAAAAATTTTGTGCTAAATCCCCTATGATATTTACATTATCTTTATCATATTTAACAAGTCCGTTAAACAAAAAATTTACAATCTCAGAAGAGCTTGAATCTGTTGCTAAAATAGGGTTTAGTCTTGATGGGTTTGTAGATGTTGCAAGATGAAGCGTTGATGAAAATAGATTTATGGATAAAAGTAATAAAAGTAAATATTTCAAAAGTTTCTCTTTTTTAAAAGAAATTATAGCACTTTCTCAAAAAACTTGTTTTTTGTAGCTTTAGGGGGTTGTAGGGACTTTAGTCCCTGCCAATATAATGGGCTTTTGCTCATTATATTGATAACATAAACGTGATTAACGTTTACTAAACTGACGAGAACGACGAGCTTTACGCTTACCTGGTTTCTTACGTTCAACAACAC
>CAZZAZ010000157.1:0-3394 GCA_964652355.1 uncultured Sulfurimonas sp.
GCACCTGGTGGTACCACCATTACACCCTCAAGCAATACTTCACCTTTAGGAGCTGGAAGAGACATATACTCTTTATCTTTAGGGAAATCTTCTAGCAAAGAATCAAGTCTAGCATAAGAAGTTCTTGCAGATGAAAAACCTTTCCATGAGTTTATGATTAAGTCAAGTGGAGCTAGTGCTCTACCCATGATTATAGATCCAGCGATCATCATACCAGGGCTTACTTCATTTTGAATAGCCAAGTAACCACCAAGACCAAGCATAAGTGACTGAAATAACATTCTTGTACTTTTAGATACATTTGCCCAAACACCAGCTTTATTACTTGCATCATTTTGAGCATTTAAAAAACCAAAATACTTTTCACGCCAAATTCCAGCGATGTTATGCTTCATACCCATTGCATTAATTACTTCTGCATTTCTAAGGTTTGAGTCAACATACATAGTAGACGCACGACTCATAGTATTTGCTTGAGCTAACTTCTCTTTAGTTGAGTATTCATTTAAAATTGTAAATATTACTAAAACTATCGCAGCAAAAATTGCGAAGTATCCAAATGCTGGGTGAAACATAAATAAAACTGCTATATATATAGGTATCCAAGGTGCATCAAAAAAAGCAAAAAGACCATTACCTGTCATAAACTGACGTATAGAAGTTAAATCTGATAAAGGCATTGAAGATGCTTTACCTGGGTGTTTATTTGCTAAGTCAAAAAGTGAGTTGAAAATTCTTTGGCTCAAAATCGAGTCTAATTTATTACCAACTTTTACCAACACCTTGGATCTTACAATCTCTAAAGTAGCCATAGTTATGAAAAGAACTATAACAATTGCAGTAAGCATGTAAAGTGTGCCTTCACTTCTACTTGTGATTACTCTATCATATAACTGTAACATATATAATGGTGGAACTAACATTAGTAAATTGATAAATAGACTAAAAAAGCCAACCACCAAAAATGATTTTTTTGATGAAAGGATTGCCGATTTTAGTTCGCTATCTTTGCCCTTAGGCTTTTTTTGTGCTATTTGTGCCATAAAATTTCCTAGCTTTGTCTTTGGTGTGCGATATTAAATAAAGTTTGAATATTATCAAGTGATTTCAGGTGTGCATCAATCATAGTAATGATACCTTTTCTTACCCAGTCAGCTAAGATGTCATCACTTAAAGCATTTAGTTTTTCTCTATCAACTACACGAAAACCATTTACTAGTACTTGTTTTTCATCACCTTCACCTACAGAGATCTCTCTGTCTTCTAGGATTCCAGCATCAGCTATAAGTTTAGCAACATTTTTAGTGATGATAGTTTGATTTTCATGGTCTGTTAAAAACTTGATAGCATTTTCTAAAACTTCAGATTGCTCTCCAGATTTTTTGAAAAGTTGTTTACCTTTTGATTTTGAAAATATAGATGCTTCTTCATCAATAAGAATAACTTTTTGATCTGAACCCTCTTCAGTTGATGCTAAAGCAAAAGGATACTTTCTTAAAAAAGATGGAACATATGAAGTTATCCATTTTCCCTCTTCATTGATAGCTAAAGAATCAGCACCAAGTGACACTAAAGAGATTAAAGTTGGTTCTTCATCTGAAGAAAAAACCACTGGAAATGCTGCTCCAACTTGAGCTACTTCTGATGCGATTACTGGGATGTAAGGGCTTTGTTTTGCAAATGCTAAATTTTCTAAAGGATTTACCTTTAACTCTTTATGCTTCTCTTTGTCTAATACTACTAAATTCTTATACATTTTTTTCCTTTGATTTTTATCTTCTTTTTTTGGTCTACCTCTAGTTTTACTTCCTAGAGTAGTACCTATCATCTCTTCAAGATTTTTTATAAATTCTTGAGAACCTGTTATAAGTTGCTTATCTAAACAAGTTCTTATAAACTCATTTTTTGTATTATCCACAGTTGAATGAAAAAACTGTGAATACTTATCTAACCTATCTTTATCTGTATAACCTAACTTTTTATATAGTTCATGTTGAGACACTAAATTTTGAGTTTTGTTATACAAGTTTTTACCAACACTTGAGTAAGTATAATCCAACGGAGCCATTTTTTCAATGTAACGCATCACATCAAAAAGAAAGAGATTATCTTCCACTAAAGAAGCTTTATATCTACCTTCAAACAATGTCCCAGTTCGATTGTACTTTTTGTTAAAGTATCCAACATACTTTCTTCCCAAACTTTGCATGAATTTTGAAAGTGCATCAGCATGAGATGGTGTAGTTAAAAACTCAAAATAAGTTGGCATAAATACAAAGGCATGAACCTTTACTTCATGTTTTTGAGTAAGTTCTTCCAACATATCCCAAAATATTTTATAGTCTGATTCATCTTTAAAAAGAACCAGATTATCTAAACTTTTAAGTATGATATGTTGAGATGCGTTCTCAACAAAAAGTCTAATTTTTCGTGCCAAATAAATTCCTTAACTTATTTTCAGAATGTATTGTATAGTTATTTAGCTTCAAATAAGTTTAAATGACTCCGACACTATTTAATTAATTTTTATTGGGGTCAGAGTAAAGTAGATTCAAACACGGAAATATTGTTATTTTCAAAATATATATCTGTAAACTCTATATATTCAAATGAATTAGAGAAGGATAGGACTAGGTCTGCTTGAGAGAAACCATTGTCTAGTTCATTTAACCAGTACTCTAAACCAGAGGCATCTGCATCCCTATACAATACATTTTCATATAAAAGGTTTACAAACTCTTCATCAGTAGTAGCACTTCCATAAGTATCTGAAAACTCTTGAGATTGTATAAAGGAGTTAGCTATAGAGTTTAAGTTTTGAGTTTCATTGTACTCATTAACCCAGTAGTCTAAACCATCTTTATCTGCAAGTCTCTCAAAAACACTTAAGTAAAGTCTACCAATATCATCAGCTATCTCCTCTTCATAGTAAACTTTTTCTCGTAAACCATACATCTCCTCTAGAGCTATTAAATCAGCATTTTGATAAGTTGTATATGTATAACCGTTTATAGTATCGTTATCATTATAAGACATCACTGTATCATCAACATCTATATCACTAGTTAGTCCATCTCCAAAGGGATGATTAAAACCAAGAGCATGACCTATCTCATGAAGTAGAGTAGCATAAGCATTACCACCCTCAGCAAAATCTTCATCTGTAAAGAGAGCATTTAAGTAAATATCTCCTGATTGACCGATAAATCTTGAAGTTGGCTGGTAAGAGTAACCAAGAGTAAGGTTTGAATCCATAGTTTTTGAACTTAAAACTATATCTCCTACTTCATCATTAGAGTATTTTATCTCTAAACCTATAGTAGATTGTATATATGCAAAAATCTTATGTGTAGCTTCTTTATATGCATCACTTACCTCTACAGTGCCTTCGTAG
>CAZZAZ010000158.1:0-3345 GCA_964652355.1 uncultured Sulfurimonas sp.
CAGGAATCATTGGCATATAGATAACAACTCTATCACCTTTTTTAACTCCAAAATCTTCTTTAAGTAGGTTTGCAAAACGATTTACATTTTTATAAAGGTCAAGATAAGTTATAGTTTGAACATCACCACGGTCACCTTCAAAGATTATCGCTGCTTTATTTTTACGAGTATCTAAATGTCTATCAATACATTGGGTAGAAACATTTAGTTTACCACCGTCAAACCACTTTACAAAAGGAGCTTTACTCTCATCTAAAACATTTGTAAATGGTTCAATCCAATCAAGTTTTTCTTTAGCGTAATCGCCCCAAAAACCTTCATAATTATCTTTAGCTTTATCCATAAGTCTATTATATTCATCCATAGAACCTATTGTTGCATCTTTTGCGAACTCTGCATTTGGTTGAAAAACTTGTTTACTCATTGGTTATTCCTTTATTTTGTTATTAATTTTAAATATATCATTGCTGTCATGATCGCGTCATTGACTGCATTGTGTGCACCCATATTTGGTACTTCACATTTTTGTAGTATTGTATCGAAGCTCAAATCAATATTTCCTTGAGGGATTAAGGCAATTGTTTTATCAAAGTAAATTTCAGATACTTCCACTGTTTTGTTTGGTAGCGTTATACCAAGTGAGGGTTTTATATACTTGTTTATCATAGCTATATCAAACTCTAAGTAATACCCAACTAACTTCCTTGAACCGATAAAATGCAAAAACTCATCTATCGCTTCATCTATACTTTTTGCGTCTTGTAAATCACATGGACGAATCCTATGAATCTCTATGCTTTTTGAAGATATTTCACCACTATTTTTTATAAACACTTCAAAAGTTTTAGATGTTAAAATCTTGTTATCTTTAACTATTACCGCACCTATGGAGAGTATATCGTCATTCTTAGTATCAAGTCCTGTTGTTTCTGTATCAAAGACAACCACTTCTCCATCTATCTCTTCATCAAATAAAAACTCAAATCTTTTATCTTTTACTCTTTTTTTATCCCTATCCTTTATGAAATTAGATACAAAACTAAACATGATTATGAGACCATATTTAAGTGAAAATGAAAACTAAGAAATTTTTTAAATTTATTTACAATCTTGAAACTATCCTTTAGTAAATCTCTTTGATTTTTACTTAAAGATTCAGGATTGATATAGTTGGAATACTCTAGATTTTTTGCATCAAGCATAGCTTTTAAACGGATAGAAGATAGAGTATCAAAGCTCTCTATCAACTCATCTGCAAATATTTTGTTGATTATGCCTATATTGTTTAACTCTTTTATACGTTCTATGGTATTTGTTGCTTTTAGCTCATGTTGTAGAGCTAGTGTTCTAACTCCATGAACAAGCGCAAAAATTCCACCTTTTTTAATATCAAGTGAGTTGTTATACTCTCTTGCCAATACAAAAGATGAAAACATAGAAAGAGGTGTTTCAAAATTTAAAACTGCTTTTGCTATGTGAGCCAAAATATCATCTCTTTGGTGAAAATGATAATGAAGGTAAGTATTTAGTTCATTAAAAAGTTCATCATTACCTGCGACACATTTGGCATCTAAAAATATACTTAAATTTTGAACACTCACACCACTCATCTCGTGTGACCATAATTCTATAGATTTTTTATACTCACTCAACTCTTTAGACCAAAAAGGATTTGTTACCATAACATCTCCTTCACACTTTGGAAAACCTAATTCAAGCAAGTAAGAGTTTAACTTTTTCATTGATTCTTGAAGGTCAAAGGAGTTGTAACCATCCTTTATAATTAGTCCATTATCTTGATCAGTTTTTAGAGTTTGTTCTTCTCTTCCTTCACTACCCATAACAATCAAACAACAGTTTTCTTGCATCTCTTCATCAACACACATATCAAAAACTTTTTTATATACCTTTAGGTTTAGGGTAGCTACAAGTTTTGTTATATATCTTGTTTTTACACCCTTAGCTTTAAGTGTTATAATCAAATTTTTCAAATCATGTTGTAAATTTCTCAACTCTTCAATACTAGTGGCTTTATCAATCTGTACAGCGACTAAATGTGAATGATTTGCGAAATATGAAAGCAAATCTAACTGTTCTAATACACCAACAACTACTCCATCATCCATCACAACAAGTCTTTTTATCTCATTATGTGTCATTGAAATAAGCGCGTTAAATAAAAAGTCATTTATATCTATACTTATAATATTTTTGGTAGCTATCTTTGAGATAGGTTCTACTATTTTAACCTGCCCTAGCAACATCTTTTTTCTTATGTCAGTATCTGTTACTATAGAATAAGAATCATCCTCTTTTACTAAGATAACTTTTGCTTTAGTCTCATCTTGTTTTACAATAGAGTTATAAATATTTTCATATTTAGAGACTATACAAGCATCATGTAAAAATATATCTCTTACTCTAGCTATTAGAAATCCAGATAAATCACTTTGTGAATCATAATCTTTTAGATTTTTATGTCTAGTTACAAAATCTTGCAAAAAATAACTCTGAACATCTTTGTTCTGCATCAAATCAAGAAAGTCATTTTTTTTAATCTCATAACAAATCAAATCTTCTTCAACTATAAACTTACCCTTAGTTTTTGAGTAGATCAAAGCATCAGCATCAAAACTATCACCTGCGTTAAAAACATTATGTATTTCACCATCAATAAGCTCAGCAACGGAACCTTTAATGATGATGTAAAATACAATAGAAGCAAGAGTTGGTGAAATAAGTAGAGTACCCTTAGGGTAGTAAGCAATATCTACTTTTTTCATCAAGCTATCAAGTTCGTTAGAACTTAATAACTCAAAAGGGTGTATCGACTCAATAAGTTGCTTTTGATCTAATATACTCATGCTTAATGCTCACTCGCGCCTTCAGCACCAATACCTGTTTGAGCACGAACATATTGTGCTTCAAACATCTCTTGTTCATCTTTTGCACCTTGGCTATTGTCAGTTACAGAGAAGAACCAGATAGACACAAAAGAAACAGTTACAGAAAACAGTGCTGGATATTTGTAAGGAAAAATCGCCTCAGCATTTCCTAAAATCTGAACCCAGACAATTGGACCAAGGATAACAAGCATTACAGCTGTTGCAAGACCTAATGAACCACCAACTACTGCACCACGAGTTGTAAGTTTTCTCCAGTACATTGAGAGCATAAGGATTGGAAAGTTTGCAGATGCAGCAATAGCAAAAGCAAGACCAACAACAAATGCGATATTTTGTTGTTCAAACGCGATACCCATGATGATAGCGATGATTCCTAAAGCAACTGTAGCCATTTTAGAAACTCTCATCTCTGCCATACCATCTGCTTTACCTTTTTTAA
>CAZZAZ010000159.1:0-3129 GCA_964652355.1 uncultured Sulfurimonas sp.
TTTCAACAATATCAAGTGCTTGTTCCCCATAATCTGGTTGAGATACTAAAAGGTTTTCAACATCAACACCAAGATTTTTAGCATATACCACATCTAAAGCATGTTCTGCATCTATAAATGCACATACACCATCATTTTTTTGACACTCTGCTGTTATTTGAAGTGCTAGAGTTGTTTTACCAGAACTCTCTGGTCCATAAATCTCTACAACTCTTCCTTGAGGTACGCCACCAATACCTAATGCTAAATCAAGTCCTAATGAGCCTGTACTAATCGATTTTATAGGCTCTATATCTTTATCTCCAAGACGCATTAATGCACCTTTACCAAATGCCTTATCAATTTGTTTCATTGCTAGGTCTAGTGATTTTTGTTTATTTGCGTCCATGGTTTTTCCTTGTGGTTTGTTTTATGGTGTAATCTTATATCAAAAAAATATTTATATAAAAAAATATTGCAAATTGTCATATTTTTATTAGAATTCTTTTTTTATTTTTTATTTGTGTTGGATTTTATCCTTATTTTGATAAAATCTAAGTTATGAAAAAAACACTAATTGCACACTCCCCTGACGCCGATGATATTTTTATGTACTATGCTATTAAATTTGGCTGGATAGATATGAAAGATACTAAGTTTGATAATATTGCCGAGGATATTCAAACACTTAATGAAAAAGCTTTAAAGGGTGAGTATGAGATAGTTGCGATTAGTTTTGCACTATATCCACATATAAAAGATGCTTATGCTCCACTTCGTACAGCTGTTAGTTTTGGTGAAGGGTATGGTCCTAAGCTTATTAAACTAAAAGGTGCGAAATTAAAGCGCAACTTTAAAGTAGCTTTATCTGGTGAACACACTACAAATGCTATGCTTTTTCGTATAGCTTATCCTGATGCTAGAGTAACTTATATGAACTTTCTAGAGATTGAACAAGCTGTACTTGATGGGGATGTAGATGCAGGTGTTTTAATACACGAGTCAATTTTAACTTATGATGATAAGCTTGAAGTTGAGCGAGAGATGTGGGATATTTGGCAAGACTTAGCAGGAAAAGATTTACCACTTCCTCTTGGTGGTATGGCAATTTCTCGTGCATTACCTTTAAATAAAGCAATAGATTATGAAAGAACTTTAACAAAAGCAGTAGATGTTGCAAGAAAACATAAAGATAAACTCTCTGAGATGTTAATAGAGCGTGATTTAGTTCGCATTGATGCAGCTACGCTTGATAAGTATCTTGAGCTATATGCAAATGATGAGTCTATAACTTTAAGTGATATTCAGTACAAAGCAATAGACAAACTTTTTGAACTTGGATACAAGCATGGATTTTATGAATCATTGATAAAAGTTGAAGATTTTATGATTCCAACAGAATATGAAGATTTAAGAAATTCATAATGGAAGCAAAACTAATAGCCTTAGGGATTGAAACATTTAAAATCGCTTTGCTATTAGCTCTTCCTGGTCTTTTAACAGGTATGTTTATCGGTCTTGCTGTTAGTATTTTTCAAGCAACTACGCAGATAAATGAGATGACTTTATCTTTTATCCCTAAGATTATTGGTGTAGTTGTTGTGATTATCTTAACTATGCCATGGATGTTAAATGCCATGACAGATTTTGCTACAAATATTTTCAATATGATGTCAACTTTTGTTCAGTAATGAAAATAAAAACAATAGACTTTTCAAAGTTCTCCTCTTTTAAAATAGGACCAAAGATAGATGTGTCAGTATTAGAAGATGAAAAAGATTTTCTTCCTTTAACAAAAAATGATAATGAGCTTATTGGTTCATGCAATAACCTGCTAATTAGTGATAATCCACCACCACTTTATATGCTATCTAAAAAATATGATTATATAAAAATAGAAGATAACTTTTTAAAAATTGGAGCAGCAACCCCATCTGGTAAGATTGCATCATTTTGTAAAAAAAATAATATTGCAAATTTTGAGTTTGTATCTCACCTTCCCGGAACACTTGGTGGGTTGGTTTTTATGAATGCTGGTTTAAAAGAGTATGAGATATTTAATAATCTTGTTCAAATCACTACCGATAAAGAGCTAGTAAAAAAAGAAGATATTGAGTATGGATATAGATATACAAATATCTCAGATATTATTTTAGAGGCCTCTTTTAGCATAAGTTATGGATTTGATACAGATAAAGTTGAGATGTTTAAAAAAATGCGCTCAAATCAACCCTCAACTGCCTCCGCTGGATCTTGTTTTAAAAATCCTGTTGGTGATTATGCTGGTCGTTTAATAGAGGAAGTTGGGTTGAAGGGTGTGCATAAGGGAAATATGTGTTTTTCAAATGAACATGCAAATTTTTTAGTTAATAATGGTAATGGAAAATTTGAAGATGCAATATACCTAATAGAAGAAGCTCAAAAACGAGTGTTTGAAAAGTTTGGTATTTTGTTAGAGTGTGAGATAGGTGTTTTAGATAAATCCCTCTAAAGGGATTTAAATTAGATTGGTAATACTCTGATTTTTTTAGAAAGTTTCTCTTTAAGAGTTGATTCAATTGCGTAAAGTGTACCAGTTGAGCTTGAAGCACAACCATTACAAGCACCAAGGTATCTGATATATACATCGATATACTCATCACTTGATTTAACATCAATAACTTCCATATCCCCACCATCCATAACAAGGAACTGACGGATAGATTCATCAATCTCAGCATCAATAGCTTTGATCTGTTGAACAAGAGTCATATCTTCAAAAGAAGCTGCTGAACCAGCATCTGCTGCTGCTTTCATACGCTCTTCGTCCATCTCTTTACGAGTATCACGAAGAATATCTACAAGATAGTATTCTCTTTGCTCATGTCCACCAGGCCTAATACAGCTCTTACAAAATCCACCAGCTTTAGTGTAGTCAGTAATTTGCTCAATTGTGGTTAAGTCATTTAACTTAATAACCTCTTGTAGAGTTGTTAAAGATACACGTGCACATTCACAAACAATAATCTCTTCTTCAAAACTCTCAGCATCAACACCCATGTAAAGACCAGCTGCTTTTTTGATAACATCATAAGCCATAACTGAACAGTGCATTTTTTGAGGTGGAACTGCTGGTGTTTCAGGGTCATCACGAAGAGCCATCTCAACATC
>CAZZAZ010000160.1:0-3057 GCA_964652355.1 uncultured Sulfurimonas sp.
TAACAACTGGTGGTACTGGTCCTGCACTTCGTGAGGTAACTCCCGAGGCTACTGAGAATGTATGTCAAAAGATGATGCCAGGTTTTGGGGAACTTATGCGTCAAGTATCTTTGCAGTATGTTCCAACAGCGATACTTTCTCGTCAAACAGCAGGAATAAGAGGTAAAAGTCTTATCATTAATCTACCTGGAAAACCAAAGTCTATTCGTGAATGTTTAGATGCTGTTTTTCCAGCAGTTCCATATTGTATAGACTTGCTAGAAGGTCCATTTATGGAAGTTGATGAGGAAGTTATAAAGGCTTTTAGACCTAAGGCAAAGTAAATAGCTTCCAATAAAAATAAAAACCTATAAGTTGTAGAATTAGTATAAGTGTGAATTTTAATAAAAAAGATATTTTTTTAATTTTATGCTTAAATATTATCATAGATAGCATAGACCCTAATGAACCACCAAGAAGCGAAGATAAAAGTAATTTAAACTCAGATACTCTTTGTACCTTTGTTGAACTCTTAAGTGCTTGTATCTTATCGTGTGTGTATATGATAAAGGATATGAAACTTATGCATAAAAAATAAATTTCTATATAGGATAAATTAAATGAAAAATGTATCACTTGTTTGTTTTAATTTTTCAAGGATTGTTTATATAAAGGCATAACAACATCTACATAAGCCCGAAGTTCTGATATGCGAGTATCGTGTGATGGATGTGTGCTTAAAAATTCAGGTGGCGCGCCTTTAGATACTTTTTTCATTTTTTTCCATACATTTATTGCAGCTTCTGGGTTATAACCTGCACGAGCTGCTAACTCTACACCCATATAGTCAGCTTCACTCTCTTGCGCTCTTGAGTTTGGTAGTAAAAAAGCCATGTTCGCACCTTGCGATGCTAGAGATGATACACCACTTCCAAGACCAAGCAAAGCAGTACCGATGCTTATAACACCATTTGTAACTGCACTTTGTGAACTTCTTTCACGAGAATGTTCTCGTAAAGCATGAGCTATTTCATGACCCATAATAGCTGCAATCTCGTCATCTGTAAGTTGAAGTTTTTCTATTATTCCTGTATAAAAAGCTATTTTTCCACCAGGCATACACCAAGCGTTTAGTTGTGGCGAAGTAATTAAGTTTGCTTCCCACTGCCAAGATGGAGCATCTTGTCTAAATACCACCGTTTGTTTAATTAGTCGTTGTGCAATTTTTGTAATTCTTGCAGTATTCTTTTTATCAACATTTAGTTTGTGCTCTTTTTGTGCTTTTGCTAAAACTGACTTATATGATTTACTCGCCTGTGCATTCATTTGAGATGAGGAGACCAACAAGAGCTGATCTCTGTCTACTCCTACTGTTCCTTTTTGTGTCGTTGTGCTACATCCATAAAAGCTTAAAGCTGTAAAACATAAAATTAAAATTTTTGAAACATTCATATATTTTTCCATAAAGATTTGATTTTAAATTATATCGAAATATTTATTTATGAAATAGTTATATATTTATTTTTATTCCAACAGGACAGTGATCTGAGCCTTTAATATTATCTAGTATGAAGGCATCCTCTAGGCTTTCACATAAATCTTCACTTATGAAGAAATAGTCTATACGCCATCCAATATTTCTGTCTCTTGCACCAGATCGGTAAGACCACCAACTATATCTATCAAGTTCATCTCCATTAACATATCTAAATGTATCAACATAACCATACTCAATTAGTTTGTCTATCCACTCACGCTCAATAGGTAAAAAACCTGATGTTTTTGAGTTTGCTTTTGGATTTTTAAGATCTATCTCTTTGTGTGCAGTATTTACATCTCCACAAATTATTATACTTTTACCATCATCTTTTAGTTTCTCGCAGTACGATAAAAAATCATCATAGAACTTCATCTTATGTGCTAGGCGTTCTTCATTTTTTTGACCATTTGGAAAATATACATTAAAAAGTACAGTATCGTTGTAGTGAGTCTCAACTATTCGACCCTCTAGCGTTGTGTCAATATGCTCACATATATCAGTATAATCACTTTGTAATGTACTCCAAGTCATAGTCCCACTATAACCTTTTTTTGTAGCAGAGTTTACTTTTATATCGCTATATTGTTTAAGAAACAAATCATCTGGTATTTGCTCTTTAAGGGCTTTTATCTCTTGAAGACATAAAATATCAGTTTGTCTTTCATCTATCCATTTAAGAGCTTCTTTATTACCTACAGCACGGATCCCATTAACATTCCAAGAGATTATTTCTATTGAGTTTGACATTGTGTTTCCAAGTATTTAGATTTTAAAAGAGTAGGGTAACCAAAGGAAAAAATTCCCTTGGAAAAAAAATTATATATTTACAGGTACTAAGTGATGTTTAAGACCTAGTTCTTCACTAGAACAACCAAGTGCTAAACCTATCATTTGTTGCATATGTAAAACTGGAAGTTCAACTTCACGACCTATCGCTTCAGATGCGTGATGAGTTTGAGTATCTAATTTAAGATGACAAAGTGGACATGGTGTTACCATCATGTCAGCATCATTATCAACTGCACCAGCGATAGCATTACCAGTTAGAGTTGCTGCAACTTTTGGAGCTTGAAGTTCGATGTGGAAACCACAACATTTGTTTTTCTCTTCATAGTCAACATTTTTACCACCACAAGCGATTATTAAATCATCAAGTGAAGTAGGGTTATAAGCATTTTCTGGTGTTTTGTGTGTCTCATTTGCAAGTTCAGATGGACGAATGTTATGGCAACCATAAAAAGGTGCGATGTTAAACTGTGAAAGTGGAGTAACAACCATCTCTTTGATTTTATCAAGACCAAAGTCATCTATGATAGCGTACAAGAAGTGAGTAACAAGTGAAGTGCCTTTGTATTCAAGTCCAACTTCTCCTAGTTTCTCGTTTACTTTTGCTTTTAGCTCTGCATTGTTATCTAAGCGGTGTTTAGTCATTGCAGTATTAAGCTGACAAGTATTACAAATAGTAACCATAGTTAAACCATGTTTCTCAGCATAAGCAATATTTCTAGCATTTAAAACTAAAGATAAAAAGTCATCAT
>CAZZAZ010000161.1:0-1645 GCA_964652355.1 uncultured Sulfurimonas sp.
ATTGATACTTTTTTAAAATTTACCCGTACATACCTACTTGAAAGTGCTGCTAAAAAAAGTGATATCATCATGTCCTCTATTGTATTTGAAAAAGTACTAGATTTAAAGATGGCACATCATCCTGCTTCAGTTGGTTCATTTGCAAGTAATTTAAAAGATTTTGATTCAATTAGAAGTTTTTTAACAAATGCAACAATGGCTGCAATTATTGACCTTCCTTTTGCGGTAATATTTCTAGCTGTTATATTTTATATTGGTGGTGCTATTGTACTTATACCGATGTTTACAATGTTTTTAATTCTAACATATGCAATACTTATTAAAAAACCATTAAGGCAAAGTATTGAAAGTACACATGAGGCTAGTGCTAAAAAGAGTTCTATTCTAATCGAGAGTTTAAATAATATAGAGACACTAAAAACTCTAGGTGCTCTTGGTCAAGTTCAATGGAAATGGGAAGAGTCTACTGGTGAAATTGCTTCTAAAAGTTTAAAATCTCGTCTTTTATCAGCATCTATTCCAACTATTACACAATTGCTAATTCAGCTAAATACGGTAATGATTATAGTCTATGGTGTATATTTAATTCAAGAGTTTGAGTTATCTATGGGTGGTCTTATAGCAGTTGTAATCCTAACTGGTCGTACACTTGCTCCAATGGGACAAGTTGCGGCACTTCTTACAAACTATGAAGATACAAAAACATCTTACGAGACACTAAATGAAATAATCTCACAACCATCTGAGAGACCTGGTGGCAAAAAATTTGTTGAAAGACCAAAATTTAGTGGTGAAATAGAGTTTGTTGATGTAACATTCACATACCCAAATACAGAAGTACCTGCTTTAAAAAATATATCATTTAAGATCAATGCTGGTGAAAGTGTAGCTATTATTGGTAGAATTGGAAGTGGAAAAAGTACTATTCAAAAACTTATACTTGGACTATATGAACCAGATTCTGGTCAGATACTAATAGATGGGATTGATATTGCTCAAATAGATCCAGCAGATTTAAGAAAAAATATTGGTTATGTATCTCAAGATATTATGTTATTTCGTGGAACAGTAAAAGATAATATAGTATATAGAGCGACCCATGCTAATGATGCAGCAATGGTTAAAGCAGCATTTATAAGTGGTACTTCTGAGTTTATAAAAAAACATCCTAAAGGTTATGAGATGCCTATCGGAGAACGTGGTCAAGGACTCTCAGGTGGACAAAGGCAAAGTATAGGGATAGCTCGTGCTTTTTTACTTGATGCACCTATTATGCTAATGGATGAACCTAGTAACTCTATGGATCAAATAACTGAAGCCAAACTCCTTGATAGCTTAGAAACAAACCTAAAAGATACTACGGCTATTTATGTTACTCAAAAAATGACCTTATTAAAAGTTGTTCAAAGAGTCATAGTCTTAAATGATGGAAAAATCTATATAGATGCACCAAAAGAAGAAGCACTTAAAAAACTCCAAAGTGGAGGTAAATAAAATGAGTATATTTAATCATAAAAATAACAATGAGTACACACAAACTGATTATGAATTTATGAATAGCCTTAGTGGTGCTATACTTGAACAAACACCATCTAGAATATCTAAAGTTTTAAAAATTTGGCTCTTTACTATTGTTGCATTTATC
>CAZZAZ010000161.1:1745-3051 GCA_964652355.1 uncultured Sulfurimonas sp.
TGAAGAGGTTAGTATGACTGAGCCTATGGTAAAAGAGGGAATAAAATCTCGTGTTGATTTCTTAAAGCTAAAGCGTGAAGCAAATGGTATAGAAAATGATATAGAATCAGCTAAACTATCACTTCCTAGATTAGAATCAGCTATTCGTGAATACAGAAATAAAAGAAAAGAATCTCATCAACTTTTTATAAATAAAGCTAAAAAAGAGTTAAATGAAGTTACAGCAGAGATATCAAGACTAAAAACTCAACAGGTTGCTTTTAGTGATC
The DNA here is from genome assembly GCA_964652355.1 of uncultured Sulfurimonas sp. Taxonomy (GTDB): domain Bacteria; phylum Campylobacterota; class Campylobacteria; order Campylobacterales; family Sulfurimonadaceae; genus Sulfurimonas. The sequence goes on from CAZZAZ010000161.1 coordinate 2,015, forward strand.
AAGTTGACAGAACAATGGTAAAATCTCCAGTTACAGGAATAGTTCAAAAGCTTTTTGTAAATACTGTCGGTGGTGTTATAAAACCTGGTGCTGATTTAGTTGAAATAGTTCCAACAAATGAGAACCTTTTCTTAGAGATTAAAATAAAACCTAGTGATATCGCTTTTATACATCCAGGAGCAGAGGCAAAGATCAAAGTTTCTGCTTACGATTATGCTATTCATGGTGGTCTAATTGGTAAAGTTGTAAATATTTCACCAGATACTATAACTGATAAAAAAGAAAATACTTTTTATATTATCCATATAAAAACTGATAAAAATTACCTTGGAACAAAAGAGCATCCTTTAAATATAATACCAGGAATGACAGTAAATGTTGATATAGTTACTGGTAAAAAAACAGTAATGCAGTATATATTGAAACCTATACTTAAATCTAAACAATACGTATTTACGGAGAGATGAAATGAAAACTATATTTTTTAGCTCAAATTTTAATATACTTGAAGAGTGGGAAAAGAGAGACTCTAATAATACTATATCAGTAGTTTCAGATATAGAATCTTTAGAAAATAAAAATAATTTAGATGACAGTATTGTTGTAGCTGATTATGATAGTGTAGCTCATGATATAAATACTCTAATATCTTCAAATACGATTCCAAAACATCTTGTTGTTTTGGAATCTGTTCCAGAGATAGTAACTGGAAAAATGTTAATAGCTCACGGAATTAAAGCTTATGGAAACTCAAGAATGTTAAGTATCCATTATAAGCAAATGATTCAAACCATAAAAAATAAAAAAGTTTGGACTTATCCAGAACTTACCGCGGCACTTGTTCATAGCGCTAAAAGAAATAAACTCAATAATGACTCTATAAATCTTATAGAAAACAGACTTACACAAAAAGAACAAGAGGTAGTTTACTTGGTTATAGAAGGTTACACAAATGATGCTATTGCTTCTGAGTTAGAGATAACAGTTCGCACTGTAAAAGCTCATGTAAGTTCTATCTTCTCTAAACTTCATGTAAA
>CAZZAZ010000162.1:0-3037 GCA_964652355.1 uncultured Sulfurimonas sp.
TAAAAGTAAAAGTAAATATGGTTCCGATGAAAAATATGAACTTTGAAGAGATTGTGGATGTTTTAGAGTACTGTAAAGAGCGTGATATGTCTATAAGATTTATAGAGTACATGGAAAATAGTTTTGCAGCTGCTGATATATCTGGTGTAAAATCTCCTGAACTTTTAGCAAAACTTCGTGAGCATTATGAGTTCGAAGATGAGGGTTTTGATGGCTCTTCTCCATCGCATTACTTTCGTATGAAAGATGGTTATAGATTTGGACTTATAGAGCCTTATGAAGATGATTTTTGTAAGAAGTGTAATCGTATCCGTTTAACTGCTGAGGGTAACTTAATCCCTTGTCTTTACTTTGATGAAGCACTAAGTATTGGAAAAGCTATAAAAGCGGGAGATATTAAAGGGGCTGCTGAAGTTTTACGTGAAGTTGTAAAAAATAAGCCAGAAAAAAATCGCTGGGGTGGGGAGGATGGTGAAACATCATCTCGTGCCTTTTATGAGACTGGTGGCTGATGTTATACCTCGTTGAACACTTTTACTCTATTCAAGGTGAAGGAAAGTATACTGGAACGCCTAGTCTTTTCTTTCGCTTTGGTGGATGCAATATGAAATGCGAAGGCTTTGGCTGTAAAGAGACCTCTAGTGATGGGGTGGAAGTTTTAGGTTGTGATACTGTATATGCTGTAAATAAAGAACATTTTTCTCACACTTGGATACCAATAAATAAAGCATCTGAACTTTTAAATATTTTAAACCAGTACGATTTACCCTCTGCAGTTGATATTGTTCTAACTGGTGGAGAACCACTTATTTATGCAAATGATGAAGTATTTGTAGAGTTTTTACAAAGGCTTCATCAAAATGGACATCAGATTACTTTTGAAACAAATGGTTCTCTAGATGTTAATTTTGATAAATACCCAATATATAAAGAGTGTATTTTTGCTTTGTCTGTGAAGCTAAGCAACTCAAATGAAAGTTTATCAAAAAGAGTCCGTGGGGATATTATTTATAATATCTCTAGTAACTCAAAAGAATCTTTTTTTAAGTTTAGTATAGATGCTGAGTCAATAAACTTAGGTTTAGAAGAAGAAATACAAAGTATAATATCACATTCACCAAATACTAAAGTCTATTGTATGCCACTTGGTGGTAACAAAGAGGAAGTAGAAGCTAATACAGAACCGCTTATTGAGTTTTGTAAGGCTAAGGGCTATAATTTCTCAGATAGGCTACATATACGTATTTGGGATGTAAATAAAGGTGTGTAATGATAATCAGAAAACTTTTTAAATTTGAAAATGCGCATATAGTTCGTGGATGCTCATCAACTAAATGTAGAAGCTCTGTTCATGGACACTCATACAAGATTGAGCTGCTTTTTGAGTCTAATTTTTTGGACAATGGTCAAATGGTTTATGATTTTGGTTTAATGAAGCAAAATATGAAAGCTTTAGTTGAAAGTTTTGATCATGCAATTGCTTTATGGTCTGAGGATGATAAAGAGTATTTAGAGGATATGAAAAAGCACTCTGTTAGATGGGTAGAACTTCCAGTCTCTCCATCTGCTGAACAATTTTCTCGTGTTATATTTTTACTTATAGATAAACTACTTCAACTTACATCTTCTGTAAATGGTGAAAGAGAAGTGAAATTAAACTCTGTCATAGTCCATGAAACAGCTACTGGTTATGCTCAAGGATTTGCACAAGATGCTTACTCAACGCAGATGGGTAAAATAAACCTAGAAGATATTATTTTTTCAGATGAAGTTAAAAATGACTGGACCGATAGTGAGTTATTTGAGAAAATGAAACGAGATGAGAGCTTTGTAAACCCTTGTGATGTTTAGGGTTTTATGATATAATTATTTTGTGAAGAAAGCTTTCGTTTAGTCTATGGGGCTGTAGCCAAGAGAATTAATTACTCTCTTGGCTTTTTTTTTGTCTATACAAAATCAGTCCCCAGACTAAATGAAAGGGGATTTAATGAATAAGTTTTTCTTCACACTCTTACTTATCTGCATTTTTGCACCTAAGTTACTATAACTTATTCAGGGGATTTTTCCCCTGTCCCCACAATCTAGCGACTCACTAAATCAACACTCTTTTTAGCAGTAAATGCAAATCTAGTTGGTAAAACTTTTACTATAGTATCTTTTGCTAAAAAACCACACTCTTCATCTATGATTATATATCCATTAGACTTTGCTAGTGGTGAAATCATTCCCGGTGCAAATTTTTTGTAAGGCTTAAAACTACTACCGTTAAAGAATCCAGGTACTAAAGTTCTTCTTCCTTTTTTTAGTTTGTAATCATCTGCTAGTTTTGTTTGTATTACATTTAGGTATTTGTTCTCTTCACCACTTAATGCAAGTAAAATACTTTGTCCAAAAAGTTCAAAGTTTAGTGCAGCAGCGAGTGGATTTCCTGGAAGATTTAGTATGTAAGTATTTCCAATTTGACCAACCGTAGTTGGTTTACCTGGTTTTATCTCAATCTTATCGAAAAATATGTCATAACCAAATGCACCAAAAGCTTCTTTAGTATAGTCAGCATCGCCAACACTAACACCACCAGATGTGATGATCAGGTCACAGTCTAGTGCTGATTTTATATGTTCATGTATATCTTCTAAAGTATCATGTGCAGTCCCTATAAACTCAACTTCACAGCCAAGTTCAATTGCTCGTGAGTAAAAAGTTGGTGTGTTTGTATTATATAGTTGGTAAGACTCAACATTCTCAAAGTGCATTTTTAGCTCATTTCCAGAGGCGAAGATAGCTACACGAGGTTTTTTATAAACTTTGATATGACTTATGCCTTGAGATGCTAAAAGTGTGATGTGATGGGCTTGAAGTTTTGTACCAATACTTAGTAGTTGTGTCCCTGCTTTTATATCTTCACCACTTAGTCTGATATGTATCCCCTCTACAAGATTTTCTGGTAAAGTAACACCATCCTTTGTAATTTTTACATTTTCTATAGGTACGATACACTCACAACCATCAGGTATCTTTGCCCCAGTCATGATTTTTA
>CAZZAZ010000163.1:0-3023 GCA_964652355.1 uncultured Sulfurimonas sp.
ATGGATATACTAAAATCATCAAATGTTGAGAGAATCCTTTACGATATGTTTGGTCAAGAACGTACTAGAGAGTTGATGAATGACTTAGAAGTTAAAAATGCTTATGAGCTTACATCAACTGAACTTGCAACTCTTCAAGAGTGTTTTGATGCAGATTTTTGTAACGGAGATGAGGGTAAACAATACATAAAAGATACATTTACAAATGATGGATATCTAATGGATCCACATACTGCAACCTGTTTTAAATCTTACGAGACTTGTTCAAATCCATCTATAAAATCAGTAGTTTATTCAACTGCAGAGTGGACTAAGTTTTCACCAGTAATTGCAAATGCACTAACTGGTGAAGTAGATACCCATGATATTGAAGCGTTAGAATCTATTTCTAAGGTGGCAAAACTAGATATTCCAGATATGGTAAAAGGTCTTTTTTCTAAAGAAGTTACGCAAAAAACTATTATCGATAAAGAGAATATACAAGAAGAGATATTAAAGTTTCTGGCTTAGCCCATAATTCGTAGGAGCTCATTTTTGCGTAGCAAACATGATGCCCGTAGAATTATAAACAGGGGCTAAGCTACTTAACACATAATTCGTAGGAGCTAAGCTAGCTCCTGAGCTTTTTCATAAGCTTTTTCAATAGCATTCATACACGATGCTCTTACATTTCCATTTTCAAGTGCACTGTAACCAGCTGCTGTTGTCCCACCTGGGCTCATTACAGCATCTTTTAAAAGAGCTGGATGTTCACTCTGAATTAATGCTCCAAAACCACCAAATAGACCACGCATAGTTTCCATCGCATCAGCGCGTTTCATACCTTGTTTCACCGCACCATCTGTTAGAGCTTCTGCTATTAGTGTCAAGTATGCTGGACCACTTCCCGCAAGTGCAGTTGCAATGTCGAGTTCTTTTTCCGAACTAAGCCAAAGTGTTGCACCAATAGCACTTAAAAGTTCTTCTGCTTCAGTTCTATAGTTTTCATCCCCGGTAAGTGTAGTCATGCTAAGACCAACCTGCGCAGCTAGGTTTGGCATACATCTTACAACTGCTTCTGGGTTTAGATTTGTTTTTAGTTTTTGAACTGTAGTACCTGCTAGAACTGAGTAGATTACTTTTGCTTTTCCGGATACTCTTGTAGCTATCTCTTCAACATTTGCAGGTTTTACACAAAACATTACAGTCTTACCCTCAAGACTAAAGCCATCCATCAGTGATTTTTCTATCTTTATTCCAAGATTTTGTTCAAATTTATCTAGCTTTTCTTGACTCCTACCAACAACTTCAATAGTATAATCCTCTTTTAAACCCTTAGCAATACTAAGAGCCATATTACCGTTTCCAATGAAAGTGATAGTTTTTGACATGAAAAATCCTAAATTTTATTTGTAGTATTATATCTAATCAAAAATAACTATGTTAAAATAGCGCACTATAAAGGTAAATAATGAAGAGAATCGTTGTAAAAGTTGGAAGTGCTGTTTTAACACAAGATAATTTGATAGCAAAAGAGAGAATGCTTTCTCTTGTAGCACTCATAGCAAAACTAAAGAAAAAATATGATGTTATTTTAGTCTCATCTGGTGCAGTAGCTGCTGGATATGGTGCTTTAAGACTTGATAAAAGCAAACATATATCAAAAAAAGCTATAGCAGCAGCAGGACAACCTATACTAATGTCTAGTTATAAATCAAAATTTGAGATATATGGCATAGATACAGCACAGATACTCTTAACTGAAGATGATTTTGATTCAAGAAAAAGAACTAAAATGATTCAAGATATTATGGAAAAATTATTAGACAATGGTATTATGCCAATTGTAAATGAGAATGATATTACTGCTACTTCAGATCAATTATTTGGAGATAATGACCAACTCTCAGCAAATATTGCATATATGACAGATGCTCACTTGCTTGTAATACTTAGTGACATTGATGGATATTTTGATAAAAATCCAAAAGAATATGAAGATGCGCAGATAAGAAAAATAGTTCAAGAATTAAGTGAAGAAGAGTTAGAAGCTAAGTCAACTGCAAATAGTGAGTTTGCAACTGGTGGTATAGTTACAAAACTAAAAGCTGCAAATTTTCTTATGCAAAGAGGTAAAAAAATGCTTTTAGCTAATGGTTTTAACCTTAAAGCAACAGAAGAGTTTTTACTAGAAAACAATCATACACTAGGTACACTTTTTGTACCAAAAAAGGAACAAAAATAATATGGAAGCATTTTTACAAAAAGCAAAAGATGGAAGTAGGGTATTAGCTACTCTTAGTGGTGCAAAAAAAAATACAATATTAAAAGAGATGGCACAAGCCCTAAGAGCAAATACTATGGACCTACTAGAATCAAATGCTCTTGATATGAAAGCTGGAAAAGAAAATAATTTAACATCAGCTTTAATGGATAGACTATTTTTAGATGAGGGTCGTATAGACTCTATGGCCGTAGCTATAGAAGAGATAGCTGCACTAAAAGAGCCAGTTGGTCGTGTTCTTGATGGTTGGGTTACAGAAGACGGACTAAAAATTGAGAAAGTATCTATCGCCATAGGTGTCATAGGTATCATCTATGAGTCTCGTCCAAATGTTACAAGCGATACTGCAGCACTTTGTTTTAAAAGCTCAAATGTATGTGTATTAAAAGGTGGAAAAGAAGCTGAAAACTCTAACAAAGCGATAGCTAAAGTTCTTCAAGCTGTACTTGCTAAAAATAATTTACCAGTATCTTTAGTGTCACTTATTCCCGATAGTTCTCGTGAGGGTGTAAATAAACTTATAAAAATGGATAAGTATGTTGATTTAATCATACCTCGTGGTGGTGCTGGTTTAATTAAGCATATAACTGAAAACTCAACAGTATCGGTGGTAAAACATGACAAAGGGCAATGTCATACTTACATAGATAAAGATGCGAAACTAGATAATGCAATAGCTATCGCTATAAACGCAAAAGTTCAAAGACCTGGTGTTTGTAATGCTATGGAGACTTTACTTGTGGATAGAGAGATAGCTTCA
>CAZZAZ010000164.1:0-2919 GCA_964652355.1 uncultured Sulfurimonas sp.
TCCGACTCTTGAGCTTAAACATTAAGTCTCTTTGTTTGTGGATGGGAATTATAGACAAATCATACTTACATGTCAATAGTTTTTTAAAAGAATTTATATATTCTTTTTATGGTGTGAGATTTCGGATTGCTTTTTCTTATATTTATGGTTATTTTAGTACCGAATATCATACAAGTTGCTGTTTATTAACTCTTTATATATAGAATACTTATATACAACTAGTATATGGTATTTATTTATTATATAAAGTATAAAGGAAAACTATGGGTCTATATGATCGTGATTACGCTAGAGGAAATTCATTTTCATATGAAGCATCTTCTAAGAGTGATACTCAAATTATCTCTTTTGTAAAAGAGACGTATAAACTATTTGCAGCATCTATGATGGCTGGTGCAGTTGGTGCGTATGTTGGTGTTCCATTAGCTGGAACAATTGCAGCAAACTTCTTTCCTTTGTTTATTTTGGAAATTGGTTTACTTATTGGTTTACAATTTGTAAAGAAAAAACAAGGAATTAATCTTCTTGTTATGTTTGCATTTGTATTTATGACTGGTTTAATGCTTGCACCTTTACTTGCTCGTACACTTGGTATGAGTGGTGGTGGAACAATTGTGGGAAATGCATTTGCTATGACATCAGTTGTTTTTGGAACGATGAGTTTTTATTCAATAAAAACTACAAAAGATTTTACTGGATATGGTAAACCTTTAATGATTGCATTATTTGTAATTATTGGTTTCTCTATCTTAAATATCTTTATCGGTAATCCTATGATTCACGTTATTATATCTGGAGCTGTAGTTATTCTATTTAGTATATTAGTAATATATGACACTCAAAATATTATGCGTGGTGCATATGAGACGCCAATTGATGGTGCTATTGCGCTTTACTTAGATTTTCTAAACATCTTTACAGCTTTATTACAGCTATTTGGTATATTTGGAAATGATGACTAATCAACTATCGCCCGATCTTTTTCGGGTAATAGATGCAAATCTAAACCGCCTAAAAGAAGGCATTAGAGTTGTTGAGGATATACTTCGTTATCGAGATAATAACAAAGAACTATCTTCAAAACTAAAAAATCTTAGACACCTTTGTCAAGTTAAAGAAACTACACAACTACTTAAGTATAGAGACACAGCAAATGATGTACTACGTTCATCTATCAAAAGTGAGTTAAATCGTTCAGGCATACAAAGTATTATATTGGCGAACTTTAAACGTGCTCAAGAGTCCTCTCGTGTACTAGAAGAGCTTTATAAACTCCATAGCGAAGAGTATAGTGAAAATTTTAAATATATAAGATATGAGTTATATAGTATAGAAAAAGAAGTTATTGTAGAAAGTAAATAAGGGAAATTTCGTTGTAGTTTTAAATAGCGGGTATTTATTAACGAGGCATAGCCTCGCTAAAGAAAATAAATAAATTATTTTCTTAGTCTAACATCTCTAGTTCAGTATATGATCTAGAAACATTATTTGAATTAAGAACATCATAAAGAGCTTTGTCTTTAAAATCTGGAAGTGTTACAACTTCATTAATCTCAGTTGCTTCAACATCGTTGTCTAAAGCTGCAAGAATTTGTTCTTTCATCTCTTTGAAGTAAAGAGCTGATTCATCCATAGCAGTTTTATCAGTAATAAAACCATGACCTGGAACTAGAACATCCCATTCTTTGCTTCTTATAACGTCATGAGCAGCTAGTTGACCCATAACTGTACCATTTCTGTTCGAAGTAATTCTACCATTCATTACAACATCAGCAGCTAAAATAACTTTTTTCTCTGGTAAATAAAGCATAAAATCATCTTCTGAGTGAGCTTGACCTAAAGAGATATACTCCATTTTTACTCCACCAATGTTAAATGTTGTACCATCATCATAAGTTTCATCTGTTGGAGTAATTTTTGTACCTTCAACATCTATAGGATTAAGAATTTTAAACATTCTAGTTTCTGGTTCATGACCTGGTTTATATCTTTCATTAATAATTTTAGTACCAATTAATTTAGAACCAAATTTTTCTTTGTAAAAACCTGCGCCTAGCCAGTGATCATCATGCTCATGAGAAAAAATAACAGTACTAACTGGAAGATCTGGAACTATTTTATTCATTGCAGCATATACAGATTTTGCAAACTTATAAGTTGCACCTGTATCCCATAGTACCCAGCTATCTTTTGTTTGGATATAACAAGAGTTAGACATAAAACCAGCATTTGATGCTTTTGGCATATCTAATGCACCAAACATACACCATATACCATCAGCAACCTTCTTTGGTTGAATATTAAATACATGCTCAGCTGGACCAGCAGGCTTTACAGGAGCAGCAGCTTCTTTTGCAACAGGTTCAGTTTTAGCTTCTTGTTTTGAAGTATCTGAAGAACATGCACTCATTAGTGGTAGTAAAGCTATTGCAGATACTACTAGTGGATTAACAATCTTTTTTAACATAGATTTCCCTTATTTGATATTTAATTCTCGAAAGAATAGAATTGATGCGTTAAATAACATCTCAAGTCTACACTTTATATAATTAAAAGCCTTACCTGAGATTATCTCAGGATAAAGAGCTTTAAGTAAAAAGAAAAATCTATTTGATTTTCTTTCCACCTTTTTTAGTTTTACCATTGTTATCAACCCAGTTAACTTCAACTTTGTCGCCTTTTTTAGCGCCAGCAGCTTGAGCATTAAATACGAATTGCATATATGGATTTTTAGATAGGAATGGTCCAGTTGACGCTTCCCATACTACATTACCATTTACAGTAGCAGTCATGTGAGTAATAAACTCAACTTTGATTTTTTTCTTTGCAGCTTCTTCTTTACCAGCCATTGGGCTTTTTGCTAAAACTTTAACTGAAACGTTACCTTTTTTTAACTTTGCTTTTACTTTCATAATTATC
>CAZZAZ010000165.1:0-2905 GCA_964652355.1 uncultured Sulfurimonas sp.
ATGAATGTTATTTATCATATATCTTAGATAACACTCATCGTGATACTTAAAAAAATATATTGACTAACTTATCGTATTGTGATAATATATCAATATGATAAAGTCTTTTAAATGTAAAAAAACAAAAGAGCTGTTTGAAGGTAAGTATCAGAAAAAGTTTTCTCAAGCTATAAATAATGTTGTTAAAAGAAAACTAGATATGCTAGAAGCATCTTTTTGTGAAGATGATTTGAAAGTACTACCTTTTAATAAATTTGAGAGTTTAAAAGGTATTTTAAAATCTTTTTGTAGTATAAGAATCAATGAGCAATACAGAATAATTTTTAAGTTTGAAAATTCTAATGCTTATGATTTACATAAAACCTATGAAAAAGAAAAATCAACTCTTGAAAATATTTCACATTGTGCAGCCTAATGGAAAATAGCCAAGCAATAGCCATAGGTGGCTTCGATGGTATGCACATAGGACATCAACATCTTTTTGCAGAACTTGGTGAAAATGGTACTATAGTGGTTATAGAAACAGGTTATGCAAATCTTACTCCAAAAAAAGAGCGTGAGAACTTTTCATCTTATCCTATCTTGTATTTAGAGCTTGATGAAATTCGTCATCTTGATGGTCTTGATTTTGTTGAGTTTTTAAAAGAAAAGTTTCCTAAGTTGCAAAAGATTGTAGTTGGTTATGATTTTCACTTTGGAAAAGATAGAAAGTATAGTTTTGATGATTTAAAAAAGTTGTTTGATGGTGAAGTAAAAGTGGTAGATGAAGTAACTCTTCATGGAGACTCTATCCACTCTCATAAAATTCGTCATAAACTTAGTATTGGAGATACTAAAGGTGCTAACGCATTTTTGGGACATAACTATACTATTCGTGGTTGTATCGTATCTGGACAAGGCATAGGTAAAAAAGAGTTAGTAGCTACTATAAACATAGAGGCTAATGGTTTTTTAACCCCTCGCGAAGGTGTTTATGCAACTCTAACGCGCATAGATGATGAAGACCATTACCATCCATCAGTTTCTTTTGTTGGTCATCGAGTTACTACAGATGGCAGCTTTGCGATAGAGAGTCATATACTTGATGGTGAAGTGAGTTGTAACAAGAGCGCAAGTATCAGTTTTGTTGCATTTATAAGAGATAACCAAAAATTTGACACATTACCAGAGTTAAAAGAAGCGATAAAAAAAGATATATTTAGAGCGCAAAAAGAGCTAAATATTTTAGCATTATAGGAAGAAAGTATGAGAAAAAGAGAATATTTAGATACAACAGATATAGGTTTTAAGTTTTACCAAACAAAAGACGACTTTATAGTAGATGAGATAAACACTACTCAGTTTAAGGGAAAAGGAAACTTTTTAATCCTTCATATAAAAAAGCAAGAACTTACTACTTGGGATATGGTTGCTATTTTTGCAGAATATCTTGCAGTTCCAGCTCAGAAGATAGGCTATGCAGGACTAAAAGATAAACATGCAACTACTACTCAGTATATTTCAGTAGATGCTACACACGAAAAACTTTTAAAGAAGTTTTACCATAAACAGATAAAAATTTTAAGCTCAACTAGACACTCCCAAGGTATTCGTATGGGAGATTTAGATGGGAATAGATTTAGTATAAATCTTCATTTTGTAGATCAAATCGACTCTGGACGAATAGAAAAAACAGCTAGAAAAATTGCTAAAAATGGTCTTCCAAATTACTTTGGCTATCAACGCTTTGGTCGTGATGGAGACTCTTTCAAGCAAGCTGAAGAGATGATAAGAGGCGAAATATTTATGGAAGATACTAAGATAAAAAACTTTTTAATTTCAATTTATCAAAGTACTTTTTTCAACGAATGGTTGAGAGAGAGAGTAACTATAAGCCATGAGAGAAATGATAGTAAATTTTTACTTTTAAATGGCGATGTATATCAAGATGAAAAAGGAAAGTTATCTACTCCAAAGATAGTTCCACAAAGAGATTTTGAGGCAAAAAAACTAACTCCAACTGGACTTTTATGTGGTAGGGATGTTTTTAGGGCCCGTGATGAAGCAGGAAAAATTGAGCAAGATTTTGATGATGAATTTTTACAAGAGAAAGGTTATAGACGCTTAGCTCTGATTTATCCAAAGGATATAGAGTGTAAATACATCAGAAAACAAACAGTTTTAAATATCTCTTTTACTCTGCCTAAAGGCTCGTACGCTACTGTATTTTTAGAGAGTATTGCAAACAAAAATTACTCTGCAAAAGATGTTAAGAAGAAACAGAAAAATAGTTAAAATTTTTAGCTTTTAGCGCAATTTAATAAGAACTTGAATATAATTGCGCAATTTATTTTAATTGGGAGTTCTTCTATGCCAGAACTATTTACATTCGTAGGTGCTTTACTACCTCATGATATGGATCACAATACACACAAAATGGTTATATACCTAGCACACATGCTAATCTCTGCAGTACTTGCTTTAGTTCTTGTTAGATCAGCTATGTCAAACCTTCAAATGGTTCCAAAAGGGACACAAAACTTGATGGAAGCATATATTGGTGGTGTTTTACAAATGGGTATCGACGTTATGGGTGAAGAACATGCTCGTCGTTATGTTCCTCTTGTAGCTACTATCGGTCTTTTTGTTGCTATTGCTAACCTAATAGGTGTAATACCTGGGTTTGAGGCTCCAACAGCATTTTTAGAGTTTGCTTTAACTTTGGCAATCACTGTATTTATTTACTACAACTTTGAAGGTATCCGTCGTCAAGGTGTTGTTAAATATTTCAAACACTTTTTAGGTCCAGTTTGGTGGTTATATTGGTTAATGTTTCCAATCGAAATCGTATCTCACTTTTCTCGTTTAGTATCTTTATCTTTCCGTTTATTTGGAAATGTAAAAGGTGATGATATGTTCTTGATGG
>CAZZAZ010000166.1:0-2900 GCA_964652355.1 uncultured Sulfurimonas sp.
CCACGACGAAAATCTTTTGTATTTTTTTCATTTTCTATTGCATCAATAACTTCAGAGTAATCTTCTACATTTGTAACGATGATAACTGCATCAAAGTTTTTAGCAGCTGAACGAACCATAGCTGGTCCACCGATGTCTATGTTTTCGATAATATCATCAAAGTCATCAGTACGCTCTATCGTCTCTTTAAAAGGGTAAAGGTTTACACAAACAAGATCAATAGACTCAACACCTAACTCTTTAGCTTGATCTAAGTGACTTTGCTTATCACGACGGTGAAGGATACCACCATGAACATAAGGGTTTAAAGTTTTAACACGACCCTCAAAACACTCAGGAAATTTTGTAACTTCATCAATCTCAATAGCTTTTATACCAGCTTCAACCAACTTCTTATAAGTTCCCCCAGTTGAGATAATCTCATAACCATTTTTTACTAAAGAGTTACAAAACTCAACTATTCCTGCTTTATCGCTTACGCTTACTAGTGCTCTTTTTGCCAAAACATTTCCTCTTGAAAATTAATTATGGAATTTTATCTAATTAGAGTTTAGATAATGGTAAACTATAAAAATTAACTTTAGGAAATTTTATGAATAATATTGCAATATTATGCTCTGGTGGGGACGTATCTGGCATGAACCCTGCCCTTAAACATTTTGTAGAGTATTCAATAAAAAAAGATTTAAAACCGTTCTTTATATATGATGGATTTGAAGGTTTAATAGATAACAAGATATATGAAGCCTCCTACAAAGATGTATCTGGAATCATTACCCGTGGTGGAACAAAGATAGGAAGCTCAAGAAGTAAAAGATTTTTGGACAAAAAGTACAGAGATATTGCCAAACAAAATCTAGATAAACTAAACATTGATAAACTAGTTGTTTTAGGTGGAGACGGTTCATTTCGCGGTATGGATGTTTTCTACAAGGAACATGGTGTAAAGTTTTGTGGTATTCCCTCTACTATTGACAACGATATAACGGGAACTGATTATTGTCTCGGTGTAGATACTGCGCTAAATATAATCAAAACTTCCATAGATGCAATACGAGATACTGCCTCATCTTTTAAACGAGCCTTTGTAATTGAAACTATGGGTAGGGATTGTGGTTATTTAGCACTTGTATCCTCACTTACAAGTGGTGCTGAACTTTGTTTAATCCCTGAAAAAGATTATGATTTAAAAAATTATGAAAATGACTTTAAAGAACAAATGAAAAATGGACGAAGATACTTTATCGCTATTGTCTCAGAGGGAATAAAAGAAGATTCTCACGAGGTAGCAAAATGGTTTGAAGAAAAAATAGGTATTGAATCTCGCGTGAGTATTTTGGGTCATTCCCAACGTGGTGGAAATCCTAGTATATATGATAGATTAATGGCATTTAAATTTGTAAACTATGCTATAGATGGTTTACTAGATGGAGAAAAGAAAAGTGTTGTTTGTTATTGCAAAAGTAAGTTTTGTTTGAAGAATATTAACGATGTAGCTAGAGTGCCACACCGTTTAGATGAAGAGTTATTAGGATACCTAAACTGATAAGAATACAGTTATAAATACACACCTCATAAACATTCTTCATCCTTATTTTTAAAATATTATTATCACTATATCATAATTTATAATATTTTGTTATAATGACAGGATACTGTCACAAAAGGTAAACTATGCAAGCACTAAATTATACATCTGCTAGAAATAATCTAAAATCACTTATTGATGATGTGTGTGATAATAATGAAGAAATAATTATAACTACTAAAAATGACAAAACTGTCGTTATGATTTCACTTGATGAGTACAACCAAACTCATGCAAAGCTTAAAAGAGATGTAGAGCAGTCTATAATAGAGATAGAAAAAGGCGACTTTGTTGATATTGATGAAGCTTTTGAATTAGCAAAAAGTTCTTATCGTGACTAAAGTTGTTTTTTCAAAAACAGCTACAAAACATCTAATTAATCAAGCAAAATATATTTTTGAACAGACTAATGATATAAAAAAAGCTGATGCCTACTTAGATAAAATGAGATTATTTATTGTTGAAATGTTGTCTCATTTTCCAAAATCAGGAAGACCTTCAGAAGATATTGCTAAAGATACTAGAAAACTTGTTTATCAAGGTTTTTCAATAATATATAAACTTAGTAAAGATAGATCTGAGATACTAGCAATTTATAGAGAGAATAAAGTTAATTTTTAGAGAGAGACTAGATGTCTCTCTCAATTACACGCTTAAATGTATTAAAATAATTATCTTTTAATTCTTTCATACCCATAGAAATATCATTGACTTTGATGCTTTCTCCACCAACTGTTCCGATTTTCTCACAAGCTAAATCTCCAAGCATTGCTTCAAAAGCTTCACAGTTTTGAGGTTTTACTTCGATAATAGCACGAGACATTGATTCTGCAAAAATATCTCTTTCATCTTCTACACTCATAGTTACATCACAACCAAGTCCTGAAGTAGCTACCATCTTTGCAAGAGCTATAGCTACACCACCACTTGATGCATCTTTTGCACACTCTAGTAAATGTTTCTTGTTTGCTTCTATAACTAAGTCCCAAAGAGCAAGTTCATTTTTATAGTTTATCTCTGGTATAACTCCAGCAACAGTCCCACAAATCTCTTTCATATAAAGAGATCCACCAAACTCTGAGCTACTTTTACCAACAAGGTATAAAGTATTTCCCTCATTTTGAAAAGATGACATTAAAACATTATTTTGATCATCATTTACACCAACAGTTGCAATAGATGGTGTTGGGAAAACTGATACACCATTTGTTTCATTGTATAAAGATACATTTCCACCGATAACTGGAGTAGTAAGTTCTAAACAAGCTTCTTTGATACCATCACAAGCTTGACCAAACTGCCACATAACTTC
>CAZZAZ010000167.1:0-2884 GCA_964652355.1 uncultured Sulfurimonas sp.
CTGGTTGGACTGGTGGTAAATATGGTGTTGGTCATAGAATGAGTATTAAAGATACTCGTGCATGTATCAATGCTATTTTAGATGGAAGTATTCAAGAGAGTGAGTTTGATACTACTAAAACATTTAGACTTCACGTTCCTAAAACTTTAGGTGATATTGATCCTGAGATCTTGAATCCTCGTAATGCTTGGGCTGATAAAGCTGAGTTTGATCAAACTCGCGATACTTTGGCTGAGATGTTTATTGAAAATTATAAGAAATATCAAGATGGTGAACACACAGACTACGCACCATTCGGCCCAATAGTAGGGTCATAAATTTAAATAGCAGCGCATTTTCTGCGTTGTTGTTCTCGTCATGTGCTAAAGCACACTTCCTCAAACACGCCTTGAAACTACACTACTCTTTAAATTATGCCATCAGCTTGAACGTATGGAATATTTTGGCACAAAATATTCACGGGAGTTCAAAATAGGCTGATGGTACACTTTAGTGTAATACCTCTACATGTAGAGAATTAAACCTTCTTCTTTTTCTTAGTAGCAGTCTCTAAGTACAACCACAAAGCCCCACCAAATATTACAAGTATCACAGGTGCTATCCAAGGTTTTTCACCGATAAGTTCAGCAACCTTTACAAGTGGTGCACCAGAGTAGTAAGCTCCAAAACCGATAGTTAGTGTCCAGACAACAGAACTAGCTACATTTAAAATTGCAAATTTTTTAAAGTCGTATTTTGTAAGACCAATTGCAATAGGAATTAAAGTTTTTATTCCGTATACATATTTTTGGATTAGTATTATCCAAGAGCCGTATTTTTTCATCATTACATGAGCAAGGGCAAGTTTTCGTCTGTGTTTACGTAAACCCTCCATCATCATAGACTTTTGGTATCTTGCCATATAAAAAAGTAAAACATCGCCTAGAGCATTTGCTACAAAAGCTATGCTCATAGATGTTGCCAAATCCATCTTTCCTAAAAATGACAATACTCCAGCACCAATAAGTGCTACAAACCCACCACCAAGTGAGTATAAAAATAAACCTATATATCCGTATGTTTCTAAGTTACCGAATGTTTCTTCCATCTAAAATCCTCGATTTTAGATGATAGTATAAATCTCTTTGACGAGCAAATTTGCACTACCACCTTTTATTCTATAATTTCTTAATTTTCATTATTTCATCACGAAGTCTTGCAGCCTCTTCAAAATTTAACTCTTTTGCTGCTGCTTTCATCTTAAGCATTAACTCTTTAGTTATTGCCTTTTTTTCTGTTGCTGGCATTTTATCCATTTTTTTGTGTTTTTGGTATAAATCTCCATGTTCTTCTACTTTTAAATTTGCATCTAGTTTACGAATGGTAGTAGTTGGAGTGATTCCATGCTTTTTATTATGAGCTTCTTGAATCTTTCTTCTTGAACTTGTTGTATCTATCGCTTTTTGCATAGATTTTGTAATTTTATTTGCATATAAAATTACACGGCCATTTTCATTTCTCGCACCACGACCGATGGTTTGTATAAGTGCAGTTTCACTTCGTAAAAAACCTTCTTTATCAGCATCTAGAATAGCTACAAGAGAAACTTCTGGTAAGTCTAAACCTTCACGAAGTAAGTTGATACCTATGAGGACATCAAACTCGCCAAGTCTCAACGATCGTATGATTTGGTTACGCTCTATAGTATCAATATCTGAGTGCATATATTGAACTTTTATACCTAAGTCTGCCAAATATTTTGTAAGAGCTTCAGCCATTTTTTTTGTTAAAACTGTTACTAAAATACGTTCATTCTTTTTAGCTATTTTTATGATCTCATCATGTATATCTTCAACTTGATTATCCGATGTTTTTATCTCTAAAATTGGGTCAAGTAAACCAGTAGGACGAATAATCTGCTTTGCTGTAACGCTAGACATCTCAAGTTCGTATTCTGCCGGAGTCGCTGATACAAAAAGATAATGAGGGGCTTTATTTATATACTCATCTGCCATAAGTGGTCGGTTATCAAGTGCCGAAGGAAGGCGAAAACCATAGTCAACTAAGACATCTTTCCTCGCTCTATCTCCTGCATACATTCCACGATATTGTGGTAAAGATACATGGCTTTCATCTACTATAACTAAATAGTCTTGATTTCTTTGTGCAAAATAATCTAACAAAGTAAAAGGTGCTTCACCTGGTTTTTTATCTGTAAGAAGCCTTGAGTAGTTCTCAACTCCCTTACACATCCCAGTAGTTTGCAGCATCTCTAAGTCAAACTCAACTCGTTGTTTTAATCTTTGATGTTCTATAAGTTTTCCTGCAGAGGTAAAGTATGCAAGTCTATCATCAAGTTCATCCTCTATGCGTTTTATAGCACGGCTCATTTTCTCTTGACCAACTGAAAATTGTGAAGTAGCGTAGATAGTGATTCTTTTATGATCTTCTAACTTTTTGTTATCAATTACTTCAAAGGTATAAATAGCTTCAATCTCATCTCCAAAAAACTCTATACGAATAGCTTCTTGCTCAAAATAAGGTGGATAAATATCTATACTTTCACCATTAACTCGTATATGCCCACTATCAAAATAGGTATCATTTCTAGCATAACCCATCTCAACTAAACGAAGTAAAAGTTTCTTTTGATTTATCTCATCACCTACCTCAAGAGCTTTTACCATATTTAAGTACTCTTCAGGATCACCTAGACCATAGTTAGCAGATACTGAAGCAATAACTATAACATCATCATAAGATAGTAAATTCGCAGTAGAAGAGAGTCTCATACGCTCTAACTCATCGTTAATAGCAGAATCTTTTTCAATAAAAAGATCTTGACGGGGTATGTAAGCCTCAGGCTGATAATAATCATAATAAGAAACAAAATACTCAACATGTG
>CAZZAZ010000168.1:0-1078 GCA_964652355.1 uncultured Sulfurimonas sp.
GCTGAGTTTGTATGAAGAGTTGAGAAAACCAAGTGACCAGTTAAAGCTGCACGAATAGAGATATTTGCAGTCTCTTCATCACGAATTTCACCAATCATAATAACATCAGGATCTTGTCTTAATATAGAACGTAGTGCTGCTGCAAAAGTAAGCCCAACTTTTTCATTTACTTGAATTTGCGCAATATTATCACTCTTGTACTCAACTGGATCTTCAACTGTTATAAGATTTTTTTCTGGCTCTTCAACCTCACGTAAAAATGAATGAAGTGAAGTTGTCTTACCAGATCCTGTTGGTCCAGTTACCAATATAATTCCATGAGATGAACGAAGTAATTTTCGTACATCATCAATCAAATCACTATCAAATCCAAGTTCATTTATTTGAGGTATTTGAGAACTTTGCATTAAAAGCCTCATAACAACTCGCTCACCGTAAAATGTAGGAAGTACAGAGACACGAATATCTAAAGTTTCACCAGCTATTTTAATCTGAGTTCGTCCATCTTGAGGTATACGTTTTTCAGATATGTCAAGATTTGAAATAACTTTGATACGAGAGACTATAAGATTTACTATCTTTTTCTCTAAATCAGCATTTTTTGTAAGCATTCCATCTATGCGAAAACGAACTTCACCACGTTTTTCTTGAACTTCTATATGAATATCAGAAGCACGTTTTTTAATAGCTTGATAAAAAAGTGCATTTACAAACTTTATAATCGGTGCTGATTCTTCACTTGTTAAGATATCTGAAGAGGTACGAAGAAAATCAGTAAGTGAAATATCTTCATCATCAGACTCTTCTGAGTCCTCTTGCATACTCTCAATAGCTTTATCAGTGCGAAGCTCTAAGAACTTGTTATAAAGTCTGTCATATGAATCTTCTGTAAGTACTTGAAATGGATAATTATCTTCTAATTTTGTGTAGTAGTTACTTGCTTCTACAATATAGCGTTCACAAGTTAGAGCATTTACTACACCGTCTATTTCAGAAAAAAGTAAAAAGTTTTTAACAGATATATCTGTTTGAAGTTCATCTGGTTCATATACCTCTAGTTTGATATTATGTAGAGGTG
>CAZZAZ010000168.1:1178-2882 GCA_964652355.1 uncultured Sulfurimonas sp.
TCTGTTTGAAGTTCATCTGGTTCATATACCTCTAGTTTGATATTATGTAGAGGTGAAAGTGATAACATTACTCAATAACCTCCACTGAGTCTTTTTCAATTTTTGGTTCTATTACCTCTACTTCATTTGTTAATTTCACTCTTTGTTTTTTAAAACCTTCCTCTTTTAGTCTTTCAAAAACTGCATCGTTGTACTGTTGTTGTAAATTTGCAAGTATCCCTAAATCCTCTTGAAGTTGTGATAATTTTTCACTTTTATCAATCACATATGGTGTTAAAATAACTACTAAATTATCTTGTTCTTCTGTTTCAGACTTTGAACTAAATAACTTATCACCTAACCATGGTATATCTCCGAAAAGGAATACTTTACTTTTTTGTTTAGTATTATATGTTTTGACAAGTCCACCTATTATTATAGCTTCACCACTTCGTAAAATTGCTTGAGTTTTGACCTCTTGTTTTGATGTTACAGGCTGACCTGTTGCATTATTAGCTCCATCATCTAAAACATTTTCTAAAATTGCTTCAACATCAAGGGTTACCTTATCTGCTGACGATACACGTGGTTTTATTTTTAAAGTCAAACCAACATCTTCTCTTTTAAAACTACTTGTTACTCCTGAACCTAAATTAGAGTTTTGAACTTGACCTGTAGATATGGAGATGGTTTTACCAACATAAATAGATGATTCTTTATTATTTACACAAAGTATGGATGGATTAGAGATAGATTTAGAAGCACCATTTTCTTCTAGAAAATCAAGTGCAGCTCCTAAAGCAAACCCTTCTGTAGCTCCACTTCCAATAACAGAAGTTGCTAAAGCAGTACCAATTGTACCACTTACAGGAGCACCACCAAAGTTTCCTGAAAATGAGTAAAGTCCACCACCGTTAATCGTACCTGCATCAAAGCCCCATTTAACTCCAACCTTTTCAGTATCTTTTTTATTAATCTCTACTATTCTAGCTTGAACATATACTTGATATTTTTCTTTATCTAGTTCATCTATAATTAATTTAATACCTTTTATAATAATTGGTTCACCAATGGCAATAATTGCATTAATCTCTTCACTCATAGATACATTTGGCTTCAGAGCTGGGTCTGTAAAAATTTGCTTTGAGATAATATCACTTAAACTTTTATGCACAAGCTTTGCATCAGAATTTTTAAGATTAAATATTTTAACAGTCTTATCAACACTAGATTCTATATCTAGTTTTTCTATTAAAAAACCAATTCTTTTAACATTTTTTGGATTACCGACAACAATTATTGCATTTACATTATCATCTAAAACTATTTTTACAGCTTGATGCGCTATTTTTGCATTAAATAAAGATTTTGATATCTCTACTAAACGACTCTGTAACTTTTTTACCTCTGCATGCTCGATTGAAAATATTTTTACAATAGTTTTAGCATTATCTTCTAGGTCTTTTATTACTGTTTTTATTGTTTGTATATTTTTAGGATAATCAGTGATTAAAATTGTATTTGACTCTTTCATTGTCATAAGTTTTGCTGTTTTAGAGATAAGATATCTTATCTTTGCAGCTACAATATCTACATTTTCACCATTAATTTTAATAGTTTGTGTAACCATGTATGAACCACTAAGCTTATCATTTTTTCTAAAAACTTTTGCATTATGCTTAGCAGCTTCAACTGAACGAACTACTTCTATGACTGATTCATTTT
>CAZZAZ010000169.1:0-2878 GCA_964652355.1 uncultured Sulfurimonas sp.
ATATTTAGCAATATTACAATAAAAAAAAGATATAATTGCTTTAATGAAATTTCTACTCCTTAGGATATAGTTCTTCTACCAAAATTAGGTAGAAAGAATTCATAACATTTCATCCAAGGGTAGAAGTAGGGTAGAAATAAAATAAAAGCTTTCTACCCTATATCCCTTATAAGAGCCTACTGTAGGTGCTTGCAGAGAAAGGAAAAAGTATATGATTTTAATGATAGATAATTATGATAGCTTTACTTATAATATTGTTCAATATTGTAGAGAACTTGGTGCTGATTTAAAAATAATAAGAAATGATGAGATGAGTGTAGAGGAGATTGAAAATTTATCTCCTGAAAAAATTATTATTTCACCTGGTCCTGCATCTCCTGATGAAGCTGGTGTGACTTTAAAAACTATAGAATATTTTCAAGATAAATTACCAATTTTAGGAATATGCCTTGGTCATCAAAGTATAGCTCAAGTTTTTGGGGCAGATGTTGTTCGAGCAAAAAATATGATGCATGGTAAAACTTCAACTATGAAGCAATCAACTTCTTGTGAAATTTTTAAAGATTTACCACAAGAGTTTATAGCTACTCGTTACCACTCTCTGATAGTGGATAAAAGTACCCTACCAGATAGTATAGAGCCAACAGCATTTAGTACAGATGATGATGAGATAATGGCTTTAAAAGTAAAAGATAAAGATATATATGGTGTTCAGTTCCATCCAGAGTCAATAATGAGTGAGTATGGACATGAAATTATAGGAAACTTTTTAAAGATATGAAATCAAGAATCATCTTATTCTTACTACTAGGATTAGATGCCTTACTCTTGTTTTCACAAACATCTGAACTCTCTATATCTTACTATGAAACAGCCATTCTTTATGGAGAGCCATCTTTTCTTCGGTATATTATAAATATATCACTCTCTTTATTTGGTCAAAATGATTTTGCTTTGAGACTTCCAATGATACTTATGCATATTATGAGTGGTTTATTGCTTTATAAGATTTCAAAAGCTTATGTAGATACTCAGAGAAATAGGTTGTGGTTGATTGTTGTTTTTTTATTACTTCCGGGTGTAATAAGCTCTGCAATTATTATAGATAGTGCAGGTTTGATACTTTTTGGTTTATTATTATTTATCTATATATATCAAAATTTTTCAAAAATATTTTTATATCCATTGTTAGCAGTATATGTATTGATTGATGGTGGATTTGTCTTTTTATTTTTGGCATTGTCTATTCAAGCGATAAAACAAAAAAAGAGGGAGTTCTTTTTGTTTAATATCTCTGCATTTTTTGTATCTTTGTATCTGTATGGTATAGATGCTCACGGAACACCAAAAGGTCATTTTATAGATTCTATAGGGGTATATGCAACAATATTTACACCAATAATTTTTGTATATCTATTTTATACTTTATATAGAAAATACTTGAATGATGATACAGATACAATTTGGTACATATCTTCTACAGCTTTAGTGATATCGTTACTTTTATCATTTAGACAAAGAGTACACCTTGAACAATTTGCTCCATACTTAATAGTAGCACTACCTCTTATGGCTAAAGTTTTTATCCATTCTTATCGAGTTCGCTTAAAAATGTTTAGAAAAAAGTATCGACTAGTATTTATTATAACTTTAGTATTTTTACTAATAAACAGTAGTTTAGTGTTTTTTAACAAATATGTGTACTTAGTAATGGATAAACCACAAAGGCATTTTGCATATAAGATGCATGTAGCAAAAGAATTAGCACATGAACTAAAATCAATGGGTATAAATTGTATAAAGTCAGATGCAAAGATGCAAGATAGATTAAAGTTTTATAATGTAACAAAATGCAACAATTATATTTTGTTTAAAAATGCTATAAATACAGATAACAAAGATAGTGTAACAATAAGTTACAAAAATATACCGGTATATACAGCAACTGTTACAAAGCTAAACATAAACTGAAACTATTTAACACTTCATACAAACAAATACTACTTAGTTAATTAACAATATGTTAAAATTCCGTAAATATTAAAACAGGGAGTTTCCATGGCTCAAAAAGCGATTAGAGAATATGATGCTAAGTCAATTTTAGCGAAGCATTGGGATAAGTATTTTCCAGATTTTACTTATGCTTATGAAACTGTAATGGTTCAAAATGGATCAGAACTAAAAGAAGAGGCTAAGTCTAAGTCTTGGTTAAAAGAAAAAGCACTTGTTGCTAAACCAGATATGTTATTTGGTAAACGTGGTAAGAATGATTTAGTTCTTTTTAGAGATAAAAAACCAGGTGATGTTTCACTTGAAAAAGCAGCTTCTTGGATTGATGAAAAATCAAGCGAAGAGCAATCAGTTTACTTTTCATTTGATGGAGACACTCCAACAGGTGAAGCTAAAAAAGATATGCTTACTCATTTCATAGTTGAACCATTTACTCCACATACTCAAGAAGAAGAGTATTATATCTCTGCTACTTGTGTTGGTGATGATGATATGCTTTACATGTCTGCTGAAGGTGGAATGGAAGTTGAAGAGGGTTGGGATGAAAAAGTTACTGAAGTAGCTTTCGCAATAACTGATACTGAAGAAGAGATTGAGAAAAAAATCAAAGCTAACATCCCTAAAGATGTAGCTAAAAAAGATAAAGAAGCGTTCGCTGAATTTGCTGTTGGCTTTTTCAGAGCTTACCGTGAGTTAAATTTTGCTTATATTGAAATCAATCCATTTGTACTTCAAGGTAAAAAAATTGAGCTTTTAGATATGGTTGCAAAACTAGATGATACTGCTGGATTTATGATGGTAGATGAGTGGGGCGATGTTGAATATCCTACTGCATTTGGTATGGAAGCTAAATCTCCAGAAGTTGAAG
>CAZZAZ010000170.1:0-2868 GCA_964652355.1 uncultured Sulfurimonas sp.
TGATGCCATGGCCTGAACAATGTCAAAAATTTGGTCTTAAACATGAGATGGTTAACATACTTAAAGTTACAAAAGATGGAGATATTTTCACTATCCATAAAGAGGGTGGTGAAACTACTCAAGCTCACTCTGTAATTATAGGGACTGGTTCATCTCCAAGGCGTGCAGGATTTGCCGGTGAAGATGAGTTTTTTGGTAGAGGTGTTAGTACCTGTGCTACCTGTGATGGATTTTTCTACAAAGGAAAAGAGGTTGCAGTGATTGGTGGTGGAGACACTGCTCTAGAAGAAGCACTATATCTAGCAAAAATTTGTTCTAAAGTATATTTAATACACCGAAGAGATAGCTTTCGTTCAGCTCCAAACACTGTAAAAAGAGTTCAAAACACTGAAAATATAGAACTTGTTTTAAACTCTATACCTGATGAAGTTTATGGCGATAAGATGGGTGTTACTGGTATCCGTGTAAAAAACAACGATGCTTCAACTCGCGATATAGAAGTACCAGGTGTATTTATTTTTGTTGGAAATGATGTAAACAATCAAACTCTTATCCATGAAGATGGAAGTTTCTTATGTGATATGAATGAAGCTGGGCAAGTTATAGTAGATATAAGTATGAAAACTTCAGTTGAAGGACTTTATGCAACAGGAGATATGCGTATAGCTGCTCCAAAACAGGTAGTTTCAGCAGCTGGAGATGGTGCAGTAGCAGCATTACAAGTTATCAGCTATGTTGATGAAAAACTAAACGGATAAAAAGGAAAACAGATGACTAGAGTTGGTGTATTTGGTGCAAATGGACGTGTTGGAAAGTTGATTATTAATGATTTAAAAGATACTGAAGATATTAGCTTAACAGCTGTATTTGTTAGAAATGAGTTAAACTTTTCGATAGATCCATCTATAATGGTCTCTACTGATTTAAAATCATTCTTAAGTTCATGTGAAATAGTTATAGATTTTTCACTTCCGGATGCTTGTGAGGCACTTTTAGAAGCTGCCATCAAAAATCCAACCCCTTTAGTTATTGGTACTACTGGTTTAAATACACATCAGTTAAACTTGTTAAAACAAGCAAGTGAAAAGATGCCAGTTCTATATGCTACAAATATGTCTTTAGGTGTAGCACTTTTAAACAAGTTAGTGTATCAAGCATCTGCTGCTCTTGAAGGTTTTGACATAGAGATAGTTGAGATGCACCATAAGCATAAAAAAGATGCACCATCTGGAACTGCTTTAACTCTTGGAGAATCTGCAGCTGCAGGTCGTGGGTTAGACCTAGATAAAGTTAGAGTAAGTGGACGGGACGGAAATATCGGTGAAAGAAGTGAGAATGAGATAGCTGTAATGGCTCTTCGTGGTGGAGACATAGTTGGTCGTCATACTGTTGGTTTTTATAATGATGGCGAATTTATTGAGCTAAATCATACTGCGACAAGCAGAAATACATTTAGCAAGGGTGCAATCCGTGCAGCTTCATGGTTAGTTTCACAAAATACCGGACTATATTCTATAGCTGATTGTTTAGAATTATAATATATTACTAAGGTTTACCTTGGTAATACTCCCCACTTTTTCACAAAATGACGAATCCTAAGCAGTACGTGTACCTTATCTAAGAACAACTCAACATCTATAGGTTTAACCATATAGTCATCAGCTCCATACTTAATCGCTTTAACAACTACATCAGTACTTGTATCACTTGTACTAATTATAACTGGTGTTAATCTATTACTTTTTATATCTTTTAAGTCTTTAAGTATCTCTAATCCATCAACATTCGGCATATGTAAATCTAAAATTATTAAATCATAACGAGTTGATTCAAACATATTAAAAGCAGTTTGTCCATTTGTTGTATACGAGACTGCATAACCCTCTTTTTCCAATAACTTTACCAGTTTAAATATATATTCTTTATCATCATCTATTATTAGTATTTTATCTTTCATTATTTTGCCTCAATTTACACCACCTATTAATAAGAAATATTATAGTAATAAAACTATAAAAAAAAAGTTAAACTCTATACAATATTTTTTCAGTATAATTGCGTATTAATTTAATAGATAATCTATAAGGATTCAATTTTGCATGACAATTTGAATGAAAAATGTGCTGTTGTTGGAATATTTGGTCACGAAGAAGCTTCTAAACTAGCTTACTTTTCACTCCACGCTCTACAACATCGTGGTCAAGAAGCAGCTGGGATTAGCTCTAGTGATGGTAAAAAACTTCATACTATCAAAAAACGTGGTCTTGTTATGCGTGTTTTTGATGAAGCAAAACTTCAAACTTTAAGTGGTTTATCAGCTGTTGGTCATACTCGTTACTCTACTGCTGGAGATGACTCTATTTTAGATGCTCAACCGGTATTTGCCCGTTATGATTTAGGTGAAATGGCTATTGTTCACAATGGAAATCTCACAAATGCTGAAGAAGTACGCAATAAACTTATTGAAAAGGGTGCTATTTTTCAAACATTTATGGATACTGAAAATCTTATTCACCTTATTGCAAAAAGTTCTAAAGATAAACTAATCGACAGAATTATTGATGCTGTTCAGAGAATAGAGGGTGCATTTTCTTTGGTGTTGTTATCTCGTACAAAGATGTTTGCTATGCGTGACCGTCATGGTTTTCGTCCACTAAGCCTTGGTAAACTTCCAAATGGTGGTTATATCGTTGCAAGTGAGACTTGTGCATTTGATCTTGTTGGTGCAGAGTTTATTCGTGATGTTGAACCAGGCGAACTTCTTATTTTTAACAAAGGTAAAGAGCCTAAAAGCATTAAAGTTTTTGAACCAACTCCTAAACATTGTATCTTTGAGTATGTTTATTTTGCTCGTCCAGATTCATCTGT
>CAZZAZ010000171.1:0-2748 GCA_964652355.1 uncultured Sulfurimonas sp.
TATAAACTTGTTTCTGTTCATGATGCTAAATTTGAGCTTGATGAAGAGGAGAAAAAACAAGAGGAGGAAGTTGCTAAATCTTATGAAGGTCTTGCAAAAGAGTTTAAAGATGCACTTGGAGATGCTGTTAAGTCAGTTGAAACTACAACTGAACTTGTTGATTCTCCAGTAAAGATAAAAGATGATAAAGATAATCAAGAGTATATGATGTACCAAATGATGAAGCAGATGGGACAAGGTGGTGCAGAGATGCCAGAACCAGCTCCAATACTTCAAATAAATCCAAAACATGAGTTAATCATGAAGCTAAAAGATTCAGCTGATCAAAACCTTGTAAATGATGCTGCATCCGTTTTACTAGACCAAGCAAAACTGTTTGACGGTAGAGAGTTAGATGACACGGCAGGTTTCATTGCTAAGTTAAATAGAATTATGACTAAGGCTGTATAATCTCTTTAAATAAAAAGCGCTTTTAGATGCGCTTTTTATCTCTCCCTAAATGATTTAGCAACTTCTCCAAGTTTGTTGGTAGGTGCTTTTATATACTCAACCTTTTCTTTTGTTGGAACAACAAAAGCTATTACAATAAAAATAAATGAAAAAACTATACCACCAAGTATTGTTAAAATCATTTTCAATTTAAAATCGTTCATACGCAATTGTAGCATATTATGCTAAAATCTTTTATGCTTAGAATTATTTTTACTTTTTATATATTATTCATTAACTTATTGATTGCTAATGAACCTACCTTAGCTATACTTCGTAATATAAATTCAAATGAGATGCAAGAGTTTAATATTGGAAATTATAATTTTTATTGTCACCCGTATGGGGTTGTAACTCTGGAGAGATTATATAATAATTCTAAAAAAGGTTCACTATGTCAAAAAAGTATAGAAACCTTACATAAGCTAAACCCTGATTTAAAATATTTGGCACATAAAAGTTTGTTCTTGGAACAAAGATATCATATCGGTTTTAAAAAAACTTTATGTATACTCTACTCTAATGGTCAATTAACATGGTCAGAGAATTTACTTAAAAGAGGTGCTGCTATTTTAAAACCAAGGTTTAATGATGAAGAGTTTGTCCATAGTTTTCAGCAAGCAGAGTTTTCAGCAAAAACTAAAAAAGATGGCTTATGGGCCAGTGATATACAAAAAAATTGTATATCTGAATTGAGTTTTTAAGATTGAGAACTTGTCATATATACCCAAAACTGCTTGTGTGTATAACCTTTATTTAAAAAGTATAATTGAAGTATAGTAACTCTATAAAGTGTAATAAGCATCTTTGCAAAGGGTACTAATATACTAATACTAACAAGTAGGGACTGCTCTTTATCTCCCTTACTTGTAATCATCTCTTGTATACCTATATTTTTACTCAAATACACACCAAACATAATTGAAAATAAAAAGTTTAAAATTAATCCAAAAATCATATATGCTATAAAATCTTGTTCGTACATTCCTGCTATCATAGTTGTAAGAATCCTTATATATTAAAACCTAATTTTAACAAATTAAAGCTTTTTTATTCATAAGATTTAATTTTACCTTTTGTGAAAAAGGTTCCAAATGGCAAAAGAGAGGCTATAAAAAATATAATTGTTTGCATAAAAGACCATTTTACCTCTATCCAAGCCTTTACCCCAAGATACAAAAAAATAATAAATAAAACACCATGAAGCATACCTGCAATCTTAACAGCAATGGCAAACCCTAAGATATATTTAAGTGGCATTGCTACGAAAAGTAACAATAAGTATGAGTAACCTTCTATAGTGTTAATAAGTCCAAATTTTTTAACGTTATTATTCATTTTAAGAGTCCAAATTTGTAATTTTTAGCAATTATATAACCAAAAGGTAACAATTGAGGTATATTTTAAAATTTAAAAAATTACTCCAAAGTTTATTTAAACATCTTTATCATATAATACACGCAAATATGTAAAAAAAAGGTATATTTATGGAAGAGACTAACCTCATAGTTGAAGGTTTTAAGTTTATGGGTCTTGGGATGGGAACAGTTTTCCTTTTCTTGATTGTAATGATATTTTCGATGAACATCATGTCGAAGGTACTAAATAAATTTTTCCCTGAAGTACAACCAAATTTAGATGCTGGTAGACCAACAGCTAAACAAGATAACAAAAAAGTTACTGCCGCAATAACTGCTGCTATTAAACATCATAGAGAAGGTTAAGGAAAACAATGGCTAAAAAATTTATAGATATAATGGATACAACTTTTAGAGACGGCTTTCAGTCTGTCTTTGGTGGTCGCGTACTTATGGATGATTTTTTTCCAGCAGTAGAAGCGGCAAAAACTGCAGGAATTAACCACTTTGAGTTTGGTGGTGGGGCAAGATTTCAATCATTATATTTTTACCTTCGTGAAGATGCATTTAAAATGATGGATAAGTTCCGTGAAATTGTTGGACCTGATGCAAATCTTCAAACACTTGCTCGTGGTGTAAATACAGTTATGTTGGATACTGGTTCAAAAGAACTTATTGATTTACATGCTAAATTGTTCAAAAAACATGGTACTACTACTATTCGTAACTTCGATGCTTTAAATGATATTGAAAACCTTAAATACTCTGGTGAAAGAATAGCACACCACGGACTTAAGCATGAAATAGTTGTAACAATGATGGATTTACCTCCTGGATGTCATGGTGCTCATGGAGTTGATTTTTATGAAAAAACTCTTCGTGATATTTTAGATAGTGGAAT
>CAZZAZ010000172.1:0-2703 GCA_964652355.1 uncultured Sulfurimonas sp.
GAGATGAGATTCCCAGATTCTACTGCTTGTCCTTACTTAGCATTTGCAGTAATGATGATGGCTGGTCTTGATGGTATCAAAAATAAAACTGTACCTGTTGGTCCAATGGATGAGGACCTATTTGAATTATCTTTAGATGAGATTCGTGAAAAAGGTATCCCTCAAATGCCACACACACTTCGTGAAGCACTTGAAGGTCTTATCGCAGATAACAATTTCCTAAAACCAGTATTTACTGATGAGATGATAAATGCTTATCAACACTATAAATTTGAGCGTGATGTATGGCCAGATGAAGGTCGTCCAACTGCTTATGAGTTTAAAACTACATATCAGTGCTAATCACACTTTAAAAATATTAATTCCCGCTTTTTTTGCGGGAATACTTCCTCATAAAAACTTTCAACTAACCTAAAATTTGCTATAATTCCAAACTTATTAGTAAATGTAAGAGTGTACTAATAAATAATTCAAGAATAAAGGTACATTATGAAAAATGTAACTCAGGGCAAATATCGTCCATACGCACAAATTGATATGCCAGATAGACAATGGCCAAACAATACTATAACAACAGCTCCTGCGTGGTGTAGTGTAGATTTACGAGATGGAAATCAAGCACTAATCAACCCAATGGACATGACAAAAAAACTTGAATTATTTGCACTCTTACTAAAACTTGGATTTAAAGAGATAGAGGTTGGATTTCCATCAGCCTCTGCTGTTGAGTTTGACTTTTTACGCCGTTTAGTTGATGATAAACTAATCCCTAATGATGTTACGATTCAGGTACTTGTTCAAGCTCGTGAACATTTAATAGCTAAAACTTTTGAAAGTTTAAAAGGTGTTAAAAAAGCAACTGTTCATCTTTATAATTCAACTTCTGTAGCTCAAAGAAAAATTGTCTTTGGAAAAAGTAAAGAGGAGATAATTGATTTAGCACTTGCTGGTGTAGAGTTAGTTAAAAAATATGAACAAAACCATGATGGAGAAATATTTTTAGAGTATTCACCTGAGAGTTTTACAGGAACAGAGTTAGAATTTGCAGCAGATATTTGTAATAAAGTCACTTCTACTTGGGGGATTTCAAGTAGTAGAAAAGTTATTATAAATCTTCCATCAACAGTTGAAATGGCTACACCAAATATTTATGCGGATCAGATAGAATGGATGAGTAAACATTTAGATAATCGTGAAAATATTATCATATCTACTCACACTCACAATGACCGCGGTACATCAATTGCCGCAACAGAGTTAGCCCTTTTAGCTGGAGCTGACAGAGTTGAAGGTACATTACTTAGTAATGGTGAGCGAACTGGAAATGTTGATATTATCACTTTAGCTTTAAACATGACAACTCAAGGTATTGATTCTAAACTTGATTTCTCAAATATCAATGAAGTTTTAGATGTAGTTGAGAGATGTACTGAGATAGATACTCACTACCGTCATCCTTATGTTGGAAAGCTTGTGTATACCGCATTTTCTGGTTCACACCAAGATGCAATAAACAAAGGTTTAGCTTACCAAAAAAATAAAGCTGATGAACTTTGGGAGGTTCCATATCTACCAATTGACCCAGCTGATGTTGGTAGAAGTTATGAGGATGTTATTCGTATAAATTCACAATCAGGCAAAGGTGGTGTTGCTTTTATACTAGAAAAAAACTATGGATATCAACTTCCAAAAAAGATGCATCCAGAGATTGGCAAACTTGTTCAAGCTGTTACAGATGCTAAAGGCAAAGTGTTAGAAGCTGAAGAAATTCTAGAAATTTTTGAAAATAACTATTTTAAAAATAAAGGTCATATTGAGCTAATAGATTTTACACTTACATCTGTAAAAGGTGTAAGTAAATGTACACTTACCTATACCATTGATGGTAAAGAAGTAGTAGCTGATGGTGAAGGAAATGGTCCTGTTGATGCTTGTAAAAAAGCACTAATAAAAGACTATAAAAAAGAGTTTTCTATTAACTCCTACTCTGAGCACTCATGTGGAGATAAAAGCTCTGCAAAAGCGATAGCTTATATAGAGATACAAAATGAGACTACTCTTTCTTGTTTTGGTGTTGGCGCAGATAACGATATAGCTACTGCTTCAATCAAAGCACTATTTTGTGCAATAAATAGAGCATTTCACTAATAAATAGCCAAAAGTAAGTAATTCCTTTTGGCTACCATCCATTTTTAAAAATTTTACGATACAATTAAATCCTAAAAATTATTTAAGGATTTATCTTATGATGAAAAAACTATTACTTTTAGCTATAAGTGCTTTAGCATTTTCTACAACTTCTTTATCGGCTTACGATTTAAAATCAAATATGTTACTACTTGAAGCAGAACTAAGCGAAGTTCAAAGGAACTTCATCATCTCTGATATGAAAGGTGTATCTGAATCAGTTACAAGATTTGATAAACATGCACAAGAACTATTTGGAAATAAAGAGCAATTTGCAGCAATGCTACCTAAAGAGAAAAAATCTAAAGTTACTGAAGCTGTAATGGCTGCACAAATCATAAGACATAATGTTGATATTATTATGGGTGAAATTACAAATGTTCACAAACATTCTGGAAAAAGACGTAGAGAAGAAGCTCAACGTGCCTACACTTATATAGAACACGCTTGTTTTCGCTGTCACAATATAGTTCGCGATAATACTAAATAAAATATATGAGCTAATTGCTCATATAT
>CAZZAZ010000173.1:0-2552 GCA_964652355.1 uncultured Sulfurimonas sp.
TCAAAACGATTTGGTTCTCAGTGCATAGTAACTGCTATAGATGTTAAACGTACAGAATCAGGGAACTACCATGTCTTTTTAAATGGCGGTCGTGTTGATACTGGACTTGATGCAGTTGAGTGGGCAAAAGAAGTTGTAGATCGTGGCTGTGGTGAAATACTTCTTACATCAATGGATGCAGATGGAACAAAGGCTGGATTTGAGCTAAGCATCACAGAACAGATATCTCGTGCTGTAAATGTTCCAGTTATCGCTTCAGGTGGAGCAGGGACAATGCAACATATTAAAGAAGCATTTGAGTGTGGAGCTGATGCAGCACTTGCTGCTAGTATATTTCACTATAAAGAGATAGATATTATGGATTTAAAACATTATCTACATGAACAAAATATTCCGGTAAGATTATAAAGCAACTAGTTGCGTGAGCTCTCTGCTGAAGAGAACACAGCGTTAGCGTAAACAAAGGAATTACTTCCTTTGTCGTAACTATGAAATAAGGGAAAAGGTTCCCTTGAATTTATAAAATAAATTGAAGGATATGGATGATAATTTGCGCCGGAAATAATGAAACTTTTGATTTTGCTCAACCTATGGGTGTTGGTCTTATAGAGACTGCTATGAATCTAACACGAGCTTGCATGTTTGATAAACCAGAGTTTTTACTTTTTGTTGGGAGTGCAGGGAGTTATGGTGAAGCAAAAATATTTGACATTATCGAGTCAAAAACTGCTGCTAACATAGAACTTGGATTTTTAACTAACGATGCCTACACACCACTAGACAATGTAATCTCTACAAATACTGAA
Source organism: uncultured Sulfurimonas sp. (assembly GCA_964652355.1). Lineage (GTDB taxonomy): Bacteria > Campylobacterota > Campylobacteria > Campylobacterales > Sulfurimonadaceae > Sulfurimonas. Next base: position 807 of record CAZZAZ010000173.1, read on the forward strand.
GATGTAAAAGATGTAGTAGTAAACTCATCTAACTATATCTCCACAAATGAGGAACTAACAAAAAAGTTTTTAAGCTTTGGGGTTGGTATAGAGAACATGGAATTTTTCGCGGTATTGGCCATTGCTAAAGAGTTTGATATACCTGCTGGTGGAGTTTTTTGTATAACAAACTATACTAACAAAGATGCCCATGAAGACTTTTTAAAAAACCATAAAAAAGCAAAAGAGCTACTTTCGTTTCACGTGAAACAACGCATCAAGGAACTAACAAAAAGATGACTAACACTAAACCATCGTTATTAGACTATACACTTAAAGAGTTACAAACAATTGTTAAACCATCGTTTAGAGCCAAACAGATTTATGGTTGGTTATATCATCAGTATGCTGAAAATTTTGATGATATGAAAAATATACCTAAGGCTATGAAAGAGGAATTATCTAAGGACTATATAGTCAATCCACTAAGTATAGTAAATAAAGAAGTATCATCTGATGGTACTATAAAATACTTACTACAAATGCAAGATGGTAAAACCATGGAGGCTGTTTGGCTTAAAATGAAGGACACTCAGTACGATGAAAGTGGTGAAGTAACTCAAGAAGCTAGGTACACTATATGTGTTTCAACTCAAGTAGGATGTAAAGTAGGGTGTAGCTTTTGTTTAACAGCTAAGGGTGGTTTCACAAGAGATTTAACTGCTGGAGAGATTGTGGCTCAGGTTGTAACTCTAAAGCGTGATAACAACCACAAGCATAACCGCATGATAAATATAGTCTATATGGGGATGGGTGAGCCATTAGATAACCTTGATAACTTAGCAAAAGCTATAGAGATATTTAAAGAAGATGATGGCTTATGCATAGGTGGTAAACGTCAAACAGTTTCTACAAGTGGTTTAAGTAACAAAATAGACCAATTAGGTCAGATGGATTTAGGTGTCCATATAGCAATTTCACTTCATGCTGTTGATGATGAACTTAGAACAGAACTTATACCTATGAACAAAGCTCATAATATAAACTCTATCATAGATGCTGTTAAACGTTTTCCAATAGATACTCGTAAACGAGTTATGTTTGAGTACCTTGTAATTAAAAATAAGAATGATGACTTAGGCTCTGCTAAAAAACTTGTGAAACTTCTTCATGGTATCAAAGCAAAAGTTAACCTTATATACTTTAATCCTTACCCAGGAACTGAGTATGACAGACCAAGTAAAGAGGATATGGTAGCTTTTGCAGACTATCTTATCAATCATGGCTTATTATGCACTATAAGAGACTCTAAGGGCATAGATATATCAGCAGCCTGTGGTCAACTAAAAGAAAAGACTGAGGAAGAGATATGATGAGTGGTGTAGAGATCTTTCAACTAGTATTTTTAGTAGCTGTTGTTGGCGTTGGTCTTATTGGCTTTATAAAAGCTGCTACAAACAATGATGATTAGTTATAAGAGCTAATAAAAACAATTTTCTTCTATTTAATAACACTTGTAATCTTCTTATGATAAAATAATACAAATAAATAAGGAGAACTACTACTATGGCTGAAAAGAAAACAAACACAGATCGTATCAAAAGAATATACTCACTTTGTGAAGATCATTTTGGAAGTGTTAGATTTGTTGGTATCAAATATCAAAAAAACATTGGTTGGGTAGCTAAAGCACAACTTGAAGATGGTTTTGAAAATTTAACTGCTGATGGTGAAACAAGTGTTGAAGCATTACGTAATTTGAAAAAT
>CAZZAZ010000174.1:0-2548 GCA_964652355.1 uncultured Sulfurimonas sp.
CTGGAAGACAAAGTCTATTTAACCATGAGTGAATAACACCATCACCTGGGCGAAGGATGAAACCTTTTCTTGAAGTCCAGAATTCTGGAAGTGTATGTTGTAGTTCAATATCTGCTGGTTTTGGGTAAGCAGCAGTGTGACAGAAAGATTGCATAGTCATATCAGCACCAAAGTTTAATGCAGCAAGTTCTTTAACTTCATCTCTAGTCATTGGTCCAGTTGTATCTTGAGAACCAACAGTTGTTGCGATAGGTTCACAGTAAACACCTGGTTTAACACCTTCAATACCACAAGCTTTACCAACCATTTTCTGAGCTAAAGTATACCCTTTACCATTATCAGCAGGTTGTGCAGGAGTCATGAAAATAGTACCAGCATCCATACCTAAAACTTCTCTAGCTTTAGCAGTCAAGCCTTTACCAATAATAAGTGGAATACGACCACCCGCTCTCATCTCATCTGGAAGAGTATTTGGAGCAATCTCATAAGTAGAAACAACTTTACCATCTTTTTCAATAGTACCGTCAAATGGCTTAACAGTGATAACATCACCCGTATTAAGCTCATGCGTTGGAGCTTGAATAGGGATACATCCTGAGTCTTCTGCAGTATTGAAGAAAATTGGAGCGATAATATCACCAATTACAATACCACCAGTTCTTTTGTTAGGAATACCTGGAATATCTCTACCCATATGCCATTGAACAGAGTTAATACCTGATTTTCTTGAACTACCAGTACCAACAACATCACCAACATATGCAAGTGGGTGACCTTTTGCTTTTAGCTCTTTCATAGTATCAAGTGGATTATCCATTCTATTTATTAAGAATGAGTTTGCATGAACAGGAATATCTGCTCTTGTAAATGCTTCAGATGCTGGAGAAAGGTCATCTGTATTTGTTTCACCTGGAATTTTATATACTGTTACAGTAATCTCTTTATCCATCTCTGGCTTGTTAGTAAACCACTCAGCATTTGCCCAAGATTCAACGACCTCTTTAGCTTTTACATTTCCAGCATCCATTAGTGTTTTTACATCATTGAATGCATCATAAACTAGTATAGTATTTTTAAGTTGCTCTGCAGCAGTATTTGCAACATCACCATCAATTTTAAGCGCTTCAACAAGTGGAGTAACATTGAAACCACCTAGCATAAGACCTAAGATTTCACAAGCTTTTACAGCATCTATAGAATCACAGCTAACTTTACCCTGAACTACATCATTTAAAAATGCAGCTTTTACATAAGCAGCATCATCAACACCAGCAGGAATTTTATTTTCAAAAATATCCATTACATAATCTTGCTCCGCAATTGGAGAAGTTTTTAGTATTTCAACAAGCTCTGCTGTTTGTTCAGCAGTTAAAGCTAATGGAGGAACGCCAAGTTCCGCTCTTTCTTGAGTATGTACTTTATAGTCATCTAAAAATGCCATAGTAAATCCTGTATTTTAATTTAATACGGGATTATATCAAAATAAAAAAACTAAAAAGAAACGATGTAACTTTATGAAACACAATATCTATTTTTTGTTTTATTTGTGTTTATATTAGTAACACTATAATTTTCTATTTTTCATTTCTATATCTATTATCTCTCTATCTTTACCCATGTATGAGCTTTTTAACCATAAAAGATACGAATCTGGAACTTCTGAGTAAAGCATACCCTTATACTTACCAAATTCCACCCTAGCTTGATGCTTTACTATTAAAATATTTTCTTTAACGATAGCATCTATACCAACATATTGAAGAAGGGATATAAAGTCATTAAACTCTAATCTTTTATTTATTGTAAATATGTATGATTCAAAATCAAATATACCTTTACGCTTAGATACAAACTCTTGAAGTTCTTGAATTTGAGAAACTTCTAAAAGCTCTAAGTTTTCAATCTTTACGTTAAAGTGGTTTTTATATTGTGTGAAAAGTAGTTGTGGCTTTGGCATTAGAGTATCTCTCTAACACCTTTAGCATTTGGAGCAGAAAGGACACCTTCGTTTTCAAGCTGTTCTATCACTCTGGCTGAACGATTATAGCCTATTTGAAGCTTTCTTTGTAAGTAAGATATAGAAGTTTTTCTATCCCCTAGTATTACGTTTCTAGCCTCTTCATACAGCTCATCTAATTCTTCATATGAATCTTTGTTAGAACTAGCTGAAGATTCACTCTCTTCAACTAAAAAGCTTTTATCATAGTTTGGTTCTCTTTGTGCTTTTATAAACTCAACAATCCTATCTATCTCATCTTCTGTTGCCCAAGGTGCATGAAGTCTTACAAGTCCAGTTGAACCAGGAGGAGTAAAAAGCATATCTCCACGGCCAAGAAGTGATTCAGCACCCATTTGATCTAAAATTATTTTCGAATCAACCTTTTGCCCTACTCTATAAGATATACGAGAGGGTAAGTTAGCTTTGATTAAACCTGTAACAACATCAACAGATGGTCTCTGCGTTGCTACTATCAAATGGATTCCACATGCACGAGATTTTTGTGCAAGTCTTGCGATAGAATACTCAACATCTTTTCCAGCATTCATC
>CAZZAZ010000175.1:0-2402 GCA_964652355.1 uncultured Sulfurimonas sp.
CATCAACACAAGCAGCACCATCTTTATCTACTATATTATAAGTTACTTTATCGTGTGCTTCTTTAGCGTTGTCTTCGTTCATCATAAGACCCATAATTCTCTTGATTGAAGAGATTGTTTTTTCAGGGTTTGTAATTGCTTGACGTTTTGCAGGATCACCTACTAAAACCTCACCTTTATCTGTAAATGCTACAACTGATGGTGTAGTATTTTTACCCTCTGCATTTGGGATGATTTTAGCTTCACCACCTTCATAAACTGCAACACAACTATTTGTAGTACCTAAATCTATTCCTATTACTTTGCTCATTTTATATTCCTTAATTTAATTTTATATATAAAATAAAATGAAGGAACCCTTCACTTTATTAGTCCGTAAAAGGAACTAGTTCCTTTTACTCCGCTTGCGCCGCTGAGACGACTAAAGTTTTTATTTTTAAACATATTTATTTTTATAACGGTGTAATTGTATACCATTATAAAATAAAGTTTTGCTACCTAAGTAGCATTGGCGAAATTAATTCGCTACAACTACCATCGCTTCACGAAGTGGGCGGTTTTTATATTTATAACCTGTTTGAAAAGTTTGAACAATTTGTCCACTCTCTACATCTTCACTATCTACTGCTTGAATAGCATTGTGAATATTAGGGTCAAATGGCTCATCATGGCTTACTAAAGTAACTCCATGTTTTTCTAAAGAAGTTAGGAACTGTTTATGTGTTAGTTCTATTCCCTCTTTTAGTTTATCAAACAGTTCGGCTTTATCGCCTTCCCCATCAATAGACTTCATCGCACCATCAAGTGCGTCAAGAACAGGTATCATATCTTTAGCAAACTTCTCATTTGAGTATTCAACTGCTGTATATTTTTCACGTTCTAGTCTTTTTTTGATATTATCAAAATCTGCATGGACACGAGCATACTTGTCTTTTAAAGCTGCTAGTTCAGCTTGAAGTAAATCAAACTCATTCTCTACTGCTTCAGCTTCAGCCTCTGCTTCTTGATTCTCTAAGTTTTCAACTTCTACTTGAGATTCTTCAATTATTTCTTCATTATTTGTATTTGACATAATGGTTAATAAGCTCCTTCTTTTTAAAAGATAACTGTATTATGTCATATGAGTGTAACAATGTCAAGTATTGCTTTAGTTTTATTATGCAGTTAAGTTTAGTCTATTGTTATCAAGTTTATGAAAATGATAATTTAAAGATAATTATTGTAAGATTATTTTTTACAAAAGTGGAGAAGTATATGAAGTTTTTAACATGGATATTAGGACTAATCATTGTAGTTGTTGTTTTAGTGTATGTAGTTGCATTTACATCTGTTGGTAATGGATTACTTCAGCCAACCATAGAAAGTAAAATAAAAGAGCAAACAAAATTAAACTCAAAACTTGAAGTTTTTTCATTAAGTATGAGTGAATTTGAGATACTTTTAGCTTTAAATGATTCTAATACAGTACATATTAAGGGGAAATACTCTTTGTTTTCTCAAGTATTTAACATAGTTTATGATGTAAAATTAGAAAAGTTAAATACTTTAAAAGCTTTAACCTCTCAAAAATTAAATGGTTCATTTCACACAGATGGTGTAGTTAATGGAGATATGGCTTTTTTAACAGTTGAAGGTAAAAGTGATGTTGGTAATAGTGATACAGTGTATCATGTAGAACTTACTGATATGAATCCAACTTCAATAATTGCTAAAATAAAAGATGCAAAATTAGAATCATTTTTACATATGGGTGGACAAAAACAATATGCTTCTGCCATTATTAATCTAGATGTTAATTTTAAAAATATTGAAGTCCATAAGCTTGATGGAGATATAAAACTTACTACTAAAAATGGTGAAATAAACTCAAAACTTATGTTAAATGATTTTAATGTAAGTATCCCAAAAACTTCATTTGCTATGAACCTTGATGCAAAACTTAAAAATGATGATGTTAACTATGCATATAACTTAAGCTCAAACCTATTTAAAATCTTATCTTCTGGTCATGTGATCCCGGAACCTTTAAAAACAGATATAAAATACTCTTTAAATGTAAAAGAGTTAGGAGTATTAAAACCTATAACTGGTGCAGATATCCGTGGTTCATTAAATCTTAATGGAACAGTTGTCGGAACTAAATCAAATATGGTAGTTAATGCAAAAAGTGATTTAGCTGACTCAGATACTACTATAAAAGCAGTGCTTAAAGATTTCAAAGCAAGTAGTGTTATTGCAAGTATTAAAAACTTAAAATTACAAAAATTATTATATATGGTAAAACAACCTCACTATACTGATGGAGTTTTTTCTTTAGATGCAAAACTTACAAACTTAGAAGTGGGTAAGTTAAAAGGTAATATTGTTACAAAAATCCAAAATGGTTTACTTGACTCAAGATA
>CAZZAZ010000176.1:0-2298 GCA_964652355.1 uncultured Sulfurimonas sp.
GCATTTGAAACTATCCTTGTTTGATTTCTCAAAGATATAAGCAAAAACTATACCATTATTTTTATTTCGAAGACCTTTCTTTTACCATCAAGAAGCTCTACACTACCACCATGAGCTTCTGCTATCTGACGAGATAAAACAAGACCTAGACCATTACCTTTAACTTTTGAACTTTTAAATGCTTCAAAAAGCTCTTTTTTATTTTCTATCTCTACACCAGAATCAAAAATCTTAAATATATGAAATTTACCATCATTTTCATAATTCATCTCCACTAAACCATCATCATTATCATCTAGTTCAATAGCATCTATAGCATTTGTTAAAAAATTAGCAAACAACATCTCTAGTAAATCTTTATCTGCATGTATTGTAAACTTTTGTTCTGGAAATATAAACTTAATCTCTTTAGTAAAACCATAATATCCAACAGCCGACTCTAAAGCCTCTTGTAATTCACTCCACATAAATTCAGATGCATTTTTTTCAACACCCTTAGAAAACATCAAAGTAGCTTTTACAATCCTTTCAATCCTACAAACAGACTTCTGAATCTCCTCAACAATTGCTACATTTTCAGGGATAACACGCTTTTTTAAAGTTGAGCTTAAAAGTGAGATAGAACCTATTGGATTTCGGATTTCATGAGAAAGATGTGCAGCCATCTGTCCCATAGTTGCAAGATTTTCCCTACGTTTTTGCTCTGTAATATCAATAGCTGAGAGCATAGTTTTATCTTTATAAGATGAGCTTTTTATAAGATATGAATTAGAGTTAAACTTTATCTCATAATCATCCTCTTTATATTCTAAAAGTTTTAGCAACTCCCAAAGTCTTCTAGCATGGGAGTTCTGTAAAAATATACCACCATCTTCATTCATAATCCAGATAGCATTTGGTAAAAACTCTACAATCTTTTCAACTGTATCTTGAAAATGCTCATAAGTATTTTTTAGTTCATTAAACTCATTTTCAACCTTATAAGTTTGTTCTATTAAAAGACTTAACTCTTCTGGTGTTATAACAGATTCTTCAGACATAACTACTCACTAAAACCTAAAATAATTTTATAAAGTGAGTGTGCATCATCACTTCCACAAAGTTCGCGTATAGAGTGCATAGCAAAAGTAGGAAGTCCTATATCTAAAGTTTCTATTCCTAATCTTGTGGCAGTTATTGGGCCTATTGTAGAGCCACATCCCATATCTGAACGAGTTACAAACTCTTGATGTACTTCGCCTACACTTTTAGCTATATTCATAAACTTTGAAATGGTAGTAGAATTTGAAGCGTAGCGTTGATTTGCATTTACTTTTATAACTGCACCTTTGTTTATATATGGTGCATGATTTTTATCATGTTTAGATGGATAGTTTGGATGAATAGCATGAGCATTATCAGCACTTATCATGATAGAACTTCGTATCATTTTCATATACTCATCATAATCACTATACATTCTCTTTAGTGTATTTTCCAAAAAACTTCCAGCTGCGCCAGAAGTACTTTCACTTCCAACCTCTTCATGGTCTGAAGCTATAAAAAGCATAGGTTTATCATCAGAAATCGAACAAATACTAAGCATACCAACATAACAAGATAAAAGGTTATCAAGTCTAGCAGATGCTATAAAGTCATCATTTAAACCTACGTATGAAGCTTTTTGAGTATCGTAAAAACTAAGCTCATTTGCATAAAGCTCTTTTACATCAAGTATCTCATTTTTACTTAGTTGCCATTTTATAAAATCTTCAAAATCAAAGTCTTCATTTGTAGTTAAAATCGGACAAATATCAGTCTGCTTATTTACGGTGCGTTCTTTGTTAGCCTTATCATCAAGATGAATAGCTAAAGACGGAATGATGGCTATAGACTTCTCAACATTTATAAGAGTATCTTGTATATCATCATTTGAATCTAAGTACGAAACTCGTCCAGCGATAGACAAGTCTCTATCAAACCAAGGATTTAGTAAAAGTCCACCATAAGACTCAACACCAAACTTTACCACTCCATGCTCTTTTATAACAGCATTTGGTTTTAGCTTTAAGTTTGGCGAGTCTGTATGAGAACCAAGCATAGTATAGTTTGAATTCTCTGGATATGTAAACGCTATAACAGAACTATCATTTCGAGTTACAAAATACTTTTTACCCTTAACTAAGTCCCATTTTTCGCACTCATCAAGCTTAATAAACCCAGCATTAAAAAACATAGCTGACATATTTTGTGTCGCATGAAAAGGTGTTGGTGAGGCATCTAAAAACCCCATTAAACCTTCGTTAAAATCTTCTTTTT
>CAZZAZ010000177.1:0-2297 GCA_964652355.1 uncultured Sulfurimonas sp.
AATATACCAAGAGTAAAAGCTGGCCAGAAAAGTTCTATTAGTTGCATAGTTGGCTAGCTATCTTGCTATAAAACTTCTCTAAAGTATCACTACCTTTTACTGCTCCAACATCATGTGGAACAATCTCTACCTTAGCACCAACTTTATTTGCTATAAATTTAGCTGTTTTTTTCTCATGATAGATATCTTGCAAAATTATTTTTATATTTTGCTTTTTCATAGTATTTATAAGCTCTATACTATGTTTTGAACTTGGACTAATTCCTGGTAATGGTTCAATATTTCCATAACTAATAAATCTATATCTTTTTAAAAAGTAGTTATATAAATCATGATATTGAATCACTTTTTTATCTTTACACTCTGCTATTTTCGTATCAAGCTTGGTTAAATAGTCATTCCATTCTTGTAAAAAGGTTTCTAAATTACTTTTATAGATTAAAGCATTTGATGGATCTATAAAAGAAAGTTTCTTAGCAATAACCTTAGCCATAATTAAAACCATATATGGATCAGTTGAATAATGTGGATTACCTTGGGCATGAATATCTCCAAATCCCCTTGAAACAGATTGTGGTTTATTTATAAAATCAATAAAGTGAGACATATCTAAAAAACCTTTTGCCCCTGGCTGAATCTTTGAGTTGTGTGCAGCTTTTATGAGTGGTGGTAACCAACCTATCTCAAGACCACCTCCGTTAATTATCAACAAATCTGAACGACGAAGTTTAGATATAAGAGATGGTTTTGGAACTATAAAGTGTGGATCATATTTTGGATTTCCCAAAATATTTACACTTACTAAATCTCCACCAATTCTCTTGGCTACCTCACCCAAGGTTGTGTATGTAGCATCTATTTTAACAGATGCAAAAAGTATGTTTGTTAGTATGAGTGTTAGCAATATAATTTTTTTCATTTTTAACTCCTAGTAAGAGTGAGCGCCATGAGCACCCGCTGCAATATTTAGCTCTAAGATGATTTCATTAACATCTTTACGTTCGTTATTTATAACTTTAGTCCTATCATGAGTATATTGAAGTCTAAGTCTTGAAAATGGGAATGGCTTATATTCAATCATAGTTGTGTATCTATCTAAATTATCTGTATCAACTCCATTATAAAAGCTTAAGTCAGTATCATTTTTAGTAATTTTGTCATACATAATACCACCAGCAAAATTTCTATCATAGTTATATACTAACTCACTATAAAATCCAGCTTGTTTATCTGTACTTGAGTCTGATAAAGTTTTATCACGTTGCAAATATTCACTCTGCCAAACTATAGAACTATAACTATCTAATTGCTGACGTAGTGTTAAGTCTAAACCATATACATCAGTATCTTTTTTATCTACATTTGTTCCATGAGCAAGACTCACACCACCTAATATGGATAATGTATTTCCAACATCTACACTACTTTTTAAATATCCAACATACAGATTATTTTGATCTAAATCTCCAAAACTTCTATCTTGGCTCCCTTGCATAGCATCAATACCAGCCATAAAATATGTATCAGTTGGAGCTAACCACTGAAGTTGAACTCCGGCATCATTAATACCCTCAGGACCAAAAAGTGATTTGTAAATAATTGGTTGTGATGAAAAATTCCAAGAATGTTGATGTTTTTCATTTATACGACCAAAAGCACTACGAAACTTTCCAGCTTTTACTTTTAGCCCAGCTGGTAAGGCTCTTGTTGTAACATACGCTTCTTCTATCTCAAACTCATCTGAACTTAAATGAAAGATAGCATAAGCATCAAAGTATGGATCAACTGTTGAATACAAAGCAAGTTCCGCATAATTTAGATTAAAACCTCTATCTTTATTAAATGGCATCTCTGCATTACCTGCATCTATAAAACCTGGAATTGCATAATTTTCATACTCTGTATTTTTAACATCTCTTGATACTACAGAAGTATTAAGTATCAAAGATATATCTGGTAAATAATCTTGTTGCGAAAAACTAGATGAAAAGTCATTTGTACTTTGCGCCATCTTTGCATCTAATTCTGTTTGCTCTTTTAAAGTATTTCTCTTCTCAATTTGAGCAACTTGTTTTTGTAAAGCCTGTATAATTTTTTGTTGTTGTGCTAATTGTTCTTTTAACATATCTAACTCTGCATCAGCAGATAATGTTAAAGAAGCAAACAACACAAATAGTGTTATTTTTTTCATAATTATCCTAATTTATAATATTTTATTTTTTATTTAAGTTATGAAAAAAGAGGTGGTGCGCGAGTTTGATTTGTAGATTTTTGCTTTGAAATATAAACTAAAAAAG
>CAZZAZ010000178.1:0-2174 GCA_964652355.1 uncultured Sulfurimonas sp.
TATCTTTTTGTGTCTTCTTCTACGAACAACACCTGTTTTTACTCTTGGCATATTATTCCTTTTTCTTTACCCAGCCACTATTTATGTGATCAAGGTGCTACATCTTAAGTAGCTTGCCCAGTTTTAAACTGGAGATTTATAATTTAACTATTCTTAAAAAAGATTAGTTAATCATAGCCTTCATGTTTTTCTCATCTGCTTTAGAAACAACTTTAGGGCTGTTTTGCTTACGACGAGTGCCTGCATCTTGTTTAGTTAGAATGTGGCTTCTATACGCAGTTCCGCGTTTAATAGAACCATTTTTCTTCACTTTTAAACGCTTTACAGCGCCTTTAACTGATTTCATTTTTGGCATCGATTACTCCTTCATAAAATTCTCTTTTTTTGTACAAAATGTACTTAGAGGGCGCAATTATACCAAAATATTATAAAAATTAGCTACAATTTGCTTATGAATTCAATCACACATATACAAAATGCACTTAAAGAGTTAGATGATGAAGTACAAAAGATACTTCTAAACTGGGATATTCCTCTAAATGAAAAAGATAATCTTATGCTCCCAATACTACAACAAAAAAGAGTCTTAGACCAAACACTAGAGGACTTAACTTATCTAAAGAACAATCCACCTAAACCAAATCAGGCTTGTGGTATATCTAAATATAGGCAAGACTAATCAAAGCTATTAAATGGTTTGATTTTATAGATAATATTATCTTCTTTTTTAAAATTTACATGTACTAAATAATTACTATTTGAAACTTTACTGCTTTCATTTGTATCTTTGGTCTTTGTAATCTGCTTTGATTTATAAACTCTAAAATTATCTATTTCACCAAAATAATCAACATCAAAAATATTTTCATTTGCCAATGGATAAGTTTTAAATTCTTTTAATGCCTCTAGTCTATATAATTTTGAATCTTTTGCAATATATGCAATGTATGGATTATATCTTTTGTGAATTGAGTGTGAACTTTGAAAAAAAACCACATCTTGGTCTCTATCTTGATTTAAAATTTTTACATCTTTACTTATTAAAAGGGAAAAGTCTAAAAGTATTAACTTTTTTTTAATTTGATGAGTTTGAATTTCAGTAGATTTTTCTTTATAAATTCTGTTTGAATAATTTAAAGAAGCATAGCTTTTATATAAAAAAACTATCATGATAGAAAGAATACTAACTGATATTAAAAGCTCTATCAAAGTAAAGGCTGGTCTAGCATACCTCATTGTCTTTTTATCCTTAAAAGTGCTACAGAAGAGTCTTTAGTTTTTAAAATTGTTTTACCAAGTTCAAATATCATAGTAGGTACGCCATCACTTGCTTCATCTTCATAACTCTCCTGTGTATCATCAGAAACAAAATCAGCCATATCTATAACCTTTAACTCTTGATAAATTAACTCTATTTTATTATTTTTCAACTCTCTTCTTAAATCATTTTCCATATCAAATTCACTCACTAATTCATCTAAAGATGTACTAGTATTTTCATAGCCATATTTATCATTATCTACGAAGAAAGTTGCAAATTGATTTACTTGAGATTTTTTATTCATATTTATAAAAAGAAAAGTACTGTTTCCACGCATTTGAAGGAGGGCTGCTATTACAACAGATATAATCATAACTGCTATCATTACTTCTATTAGGGTAAAAGCTGGTTTTGCTAAAGTTAATCTATGATGACTATGCATTCCCAATACCGATACGAATAGCTTCATCCAAAGATGTCTCTCCCCATAAAAGCATCAGTGTAAGTTGTTTAGCTATTGTTTTTAGACCTTCAGCTTCTAGGGTCATTTTAATTGTGTGTTCATCAGTTGTTGTTTTTAGTAAATCCTTTAAATTATCATTCATTACAAGTAACTCTCCAATAGATTTTCTACCGGAATAACCACTATAATTACATGATTTACATCCTGTTGCTTTATATATTTTAGAATCTACTGGAAGATTATAATCCTCTGCAAAATTTTCAGCTAATATATCTTCCTCTTTACAATCATTACATAAGACACGAACAAGTCTTTGTGCTAAAATTCCTAAAAGTGAAGATGAAATTAAAAAAGGTTCAACCCCCATATCTGCAAGTCTTGAGATTGTTGCAGCTGCTGAGTTTGTATGAAGAGTTGAGAAAACCAAGTGACCAGTTAAAGCTGCACGAA
>CAZZAZ010000179.1:0-2157 GCA_964652355.1 uncultured Sulfurimonas sp.
TCGTACTCTAATGGACGATTCTCCATATATAGCCTCCTTATAGATTCAAAGCAATTATGTCTAAATTAATATTAGACAAATTAACACTGACATATTAACAGTAAAAATGTTTAAGCTATCTTAAATATTGACATTTTTATGACAAATTTGAAAATTTTATTAAAATTTTGATTTAACTTAACAGTTTAGTAACAAAAAAAGGCTATGAAGATTTAGAATAATATAAAAGTTACTTATCTTTTTATTAAAGATAAGAACTCTGAGAATATATATCTACTCTCTTTTGGACCAGGAGAAGATTCTGGGTGATGTTGTACTGAAAATATAGGAGAATCATTATATTTTAAACCCTCGATAGTATTATCAAAAAGATTAGTATGTGTAACTGATGCTATATCAGTAATATTATCAGGTACATTATAATTATGATTTTGAGCAGTAATCTCAACTAATCCTGTTTTTTCATTTTTAACAGGATGATTTCCACCATGGTGACCAAACTTTAGTTTATATGTATCATATCCATGAGATATAGAAAGTAATTGATGTCCAAGACATATTCCAAACATAGGAATTTTTGCAGCTATAAGTTGTTTAATTTGTTCTTGTTCTTTTTTTAGTACAAGTGGATCACCTGGTCCATTTGAAAGAAAAACACCATCAATATCTTTAGATTTATACTTTTGTATTAAGTCCTCTGCTTTAAAATCATTTGGAATAACTTCTACTCCAATTCCAGCTGAAACAATCTCATTTAAAATATTTGTTTTTACACCAAAATCAACTACGGCTATATTTGCTTGTATCTTAGGTGCCTCGTTAAAAGAAAAACCCTCTTTATCTGCATAAGTAGATTGAGTATGTTTATAAGACTCTTTTGTACTCACTTGCTCTATATAGTTTATATCTTCAATACGAGGGGCATTTTCTAAAATCTTTTTAAGTTCATCTTTATCAGAAATTTGAGTAGATGCTACCATCATCATAGCACCTTCACTTCTTAACATCTTAGTTAAAAATCTTGTATCTATATCACATATCCCCATAACATTATGTTCTTTTAAAAAGTCTGCTAAAGAGCTCTGTGCACGAAAGTTAGAATACCTTTTTTGATATTTTCTAACTATCATACCTTTTGCATGAGCGCCCTTGCTTTCCATATCTTGAGAATTTACACCAACATTTCCAATCTCTGGTGTTGTAAAAGTAACAAACTGACCAGCATAAGATGGGTCAGACATTATCTCTTGATAACCACTCATTGAAGTATTAAAAACTATTTCACCAACTACAGTATCATCAGAACCAAAGCTGTTTGCTTCCATATATGTGCCATTTTCTAGGTAAATATACACTTTATTCATAGACATCTATTCCATACCTCTTTTTGTAAGTTCTTCTCTGTAAAGTTTTTCATATAAAATATCAAATTCATCAGTTCCAGGGATATAACGCTTTTTATATGTATGAATTTTATCCATAACTGCATCTTCGAGCTCGCTAGCTTCTGCTATAAAAGCTGTAATTGCATTATAGATGATATTTTTTATACGATTTTCTGTAACTTCAAAGTGGATTAAATCTTCTTCATAAAGTTCATCTAAAATTTTATGTGCGATATCAGAATAGCGCTCTTCATAGTTTAATATTACACCAAATTCTGGTGCTAATTTTTTCTTAATCATAAAGAAAAGTTGTCTCTCATCTACAAGGTTGAACTCAATCTCTTCTTCATTATCCTCACAAATATCATCAACTTTTTCTTCTAATGCCATCTCTTGTTTTACACTAGCAATTAAAATTTTCTCAGCCTCTTGTGAAACAGCTTCAAGCCCTTTAGTCATCGTAACAACACCACTTTTGTTTAAATCAATCGCAACTCTACTTGATATATGAGGTATAGTTTTTAGTGATATTTTCATGTACGAACCTTGGTATAATAAAATTAAATTTAAGCATTTTACTATAAGTTAGGTTAGAAGATAATTAGTTCAAAAAATATCGCTCAAATTCTTTTTTATTTACAGGTTTAGAAAAGAGGTAACCTTGTAATATATCACAACTATTATTTATTAAGAAATCCTTTTGCAAATTGGTTTCTACACCCTCAGCAACTATACTAATATCTAAATTTTTAGCAATATCAAGTATAGTTTT
>CAZZAZ010000180.1:0-2012 GCA_964652355.1 uncultured Sulfurimonas sp.
TTTTAGCAGCACTTTCAAGTAGGTATGTACGGGTAAATTTTAAAAAAGTATCAATTATATAGATGGTACTAACCCCAATTGCAAAAACCCAAAGAGTTTCTATAGCATTATTTGGCACAACTCTATCATAAACATTCATAGTAAAAAGAGGTGATGCTAGAACAAAAAGATTTATAAGTAAAGATGCATATAAAACATCTTTATATATTGGTAATGATAACTTTAATGTACTCCAAAACCAATGCTTTTGCCTTAGGTGTAGTGTACGAGAATTTTCATCTGAATATTCAAAAGCTTTTTTAACCATAAAGCCATAGCCTATATACTCATCTGAAAGTACATCTATATCTATCCATTGCTCGATTATTTCCTCTGCAGGCATAATGATTTTTACTTTTTTACCATCATCTGAGTAACTATCTAGTATACATGCACCTTGATTTGAAAGTAAAATAATCATAGGTAATTGAAGTGGTGAAATTTGAGAAAGTGGTCGTCTTACAATAGATGATTTTAATCCTGCTTTTTCAGCTGCACGAGAAAAAAGACCCTTTGCATTATCTATTGAAAATAGTTCTGGTGCTTCATCTCCTGGTGCTATTGGAAGCCCAGCAGTTAAAGCTTCTGCTGAGAAAGGTTTATGGTAAAGCTTTGTAAACAGCACTAAGCTATCAAGCAAAGAATCCATTCTCAAGTTTTCAGTATTTGTAGCTAGCATAGATAAACCTTAGTAATTATTATTTTTCGATTATTATATCAACACGATTATTTAACTTAATGGCATTTTTTGTCCCAGTTAGATAAAGCGGTGATTTATTTGACTTTGAAAATATTTCAATATTTGAACTTAATATTCCAGCGTCTATAAGTATTTTTTTAACTAACATAGCTCTTTTTTTTGATAGTTCTAGTAACTCTTGTGTTGATAGTTTTTTATTGTCAACATTGCCAAATAGCTTAACTTTGATAGTTTTAATATTATCATTTTTTAATTTTTGTATTAAAGCATCAAGTTTATCTTGACCTTTATCTGTAAGGGTAATACTATTTATTTCAAAAGTATATCCAGTATATTTCTTAGTATATGAAAGTAAATCATCTTTAAATAAACATCCATACATATTTCTAATTGATAATTTTAAAGAATTACTACATATATCATCATCATCTACTACTAAGTCATTATCACTATCTAGTTTTATTGGTAAAATATCTTTATTTTCAGGAGCTTTACCATTTAAACCAACTTTAGAGTAGATGTTTTTTGTATCTCCCATAACTGTTGAAACTAATATACCCATAGCATCTAAAATTCTATATTTTGCAAATAGCATATTGTATTCTGTGGTAATAATTTGTGCTTTTGAACCAATAAAATCATTTTGAGCAGATAAAAGGTCAAGTAAAGAACGACGACCTAAATCATACTCTTTTGCATAAAGTTTTAAGGTCTTTTTAGAAAATCTTTTATAATCTTTTAGATGAACAAGTTGTTCTCCAAGTTTTTCATTTGCAGCCCAAGAGAGTCTAAGTCCTTCTATTACTTCTCGTCTAAGTTGATTTTTCAGTTGAACTTCTTTGTGAACATTACTAATATTTTTTTGAATATTTGCAGAATCTGAAAAACCGTTAAAAATATTGTAAGTTACAAAAGCCATAGCTCTAAAACGATTATCTCTTCCACTTACCCCACTTAAGTTATCATTCATTGATTGAGAAATTTCAATATCAAAACTTGGGTAAAATGGAGATTGAGCCTCTTTATACGTAGCTTGAAGTAGTTTAATATTGTATTCACTTACTATAAGTGAAGGATTGTTCTTTATGGCAAAATATGTTGCTTCATCCATACTTTTAGGAAGTTTAACATTTAAAGTTGGTTTTATCATTTCTTGTGGATCTAAATCTCTACCTAACATTCTGTGTAAATTATACTTAACATCAAGTAAAGTGTTTTGTTGAACAACTAAATTTGATTTAGCAAGAGCAAGTGAAGATTCTATTTTATTTAC
>CAZZAZ010000181.1:0-2008 GCA_964652355.1 uncultured Sulfurimonas sp.
AGCAACATACTGACGTTTTATAACATAATACATGACGTCAGTATATTACAATATTAGTATAATAGCAACAAAATTTATGAAACTATTTTTGAAAGCTTTATTTCACCTACAATAATTGGCTTATCTTTTTCACTAATAGTACCATCTGGAGTATCGAGTAGTATCTCTATTTCACAGTGTAGATATTCTGAAGTTGTAAGTGGGTTAAAGTTTGTATCTTCAAAAGATGATTTTTTAGCATTTTGAATTATAGAATCTATAAGTGAAGTTGAATCCTCATTAGAACTTGCAGAACCTCTTAGTTTACCATCTAAGTAAAGATTTATTGTACTTGATATTTTTTCATTTAAAAGAGGGTATGTGTTTAGAAGGGTTGATTTATCTATAGTTTTTTTAGCTTCAAAAACCTCTTGTATGGAGTCACGAGCAAGTTGAAGTAGCACTGATCTATTTTTCATCTTAACTCCTTTTAATCTCTTCTTGTCCCACTTTATAGTTGTTAATTACTTTGATAATAATCATAACAAAAATAACCTGAAATAGAGCCGCTAAAATAAATGCATAATAGTGTAGAGTGTCTATACTTTTTTCATTGTAAGCAAGAGTAGCCATAGCAATAAGTAATGTTAGTGGCATAGAGTGTGAAAGACCTGTAAGTATAGAGTTCTTCCAGCCTAGCTCTTTGATAAAAACAAAAGAGGCTATAACTCTCATCGCAATCATAAGTAATGTTATAAGTAGTGCTTTTTGAATTAATCCATTCATACTTAGAGCACTTAAATCAAATGAACTTCCAATATGTATAAAAAATATAGGGATTAAAAATCCAAAACCGTATGAGGCTAATTTTTCAGGAAGTTCATGTTTGTGCTCAAAAAATGTTGGTATAAAAATACCCGCCAAAAATGCACCAAAGGCTAGTTCAAGGTTTAGATAGAGCATAGCTCCAACAAGAAGAAAAAATATACCCATAGAGAGCCTAATATCTTGCTCTTTTTTATCGTGCAATGGCATTAAAGATGTTGAAACCTCAGGGTACCACCAAAAGATTAACTGCATTGAACGAAAGATTAAAAACATAAATACTAAAAACATTACAAGAGCTATTATAGTTTGAAAAAGTCCAAGACCAAAACCTGATTGGAGAGCTGCTGAGGTAAGAGTTAAAAAACCGATACTTACTATCTCTCCAATACCACCAGAGGTCATTGATAGAGTTAGCCAAGGGGTTTTACCATACTCTTTGGCTAATGTTGCTACTAGACCAACAGAGATTAAAGGTAAAAGAACTATAAATATTTTTCCCAAGTCTAAATATAGTGAAAATGTAATGGAAAATAGGTATAAAATTGCTAGATAAGCGATAACTTTTTTTACAGTATTTTTTGGAGTTTTTAAAGTATTTTTGAGGTTGATCTCTGTCCCCGCAATAAACATCAGGTATAAAAAACCAAACTCTGCTACAAGAGAAAATAGATGTTCATCATGTAAAAAACCAACATAGCCAAATACAGAACCTAAAATGATTTCAATAGGTGTAGTTGGAAGTTTTACAAGACTTGCAATAAACGGTGAAAAAATTATAATGAGTGAAATAGTAGTGATTAAAACAACATTATCACTCATGATTTTTCCTTATTTTACTTTTTTTGCAACTTTTAGATTTAATGATTGTAGCATATCTAAATCTTTATTCATCTCGCGTCCAGAAGTTGTAAGGTAATTTCCTATAACTATAGAGTTCGCTCCATAGTTAAATATTTCAGTTTGTCTCTTGCCAAACATTAGTTCGCGTCCACCTGCAACCATGATTCGCTCTGCATCAGGTAAAGTATCTCTTGTTTTTTGAATAAGCGCAAAAGCTTCTTCGATATCTAAAGAGTTAGGCTCTAACTCTAGTGCTTCGTTATGATGATAAAAGTTAATTGGTACTGAGGTTGGATTTAAACTACGTAGAGATTCAAGCATAGAGGTTCTGTCCTCTTGGCTTTCCCCTAGTCCAAAAATG
>CAZZAZ010000182.1:0-1951 GCA_964652355.1 uncultured Sulfurimonas sp.
TATTCACCATCTTTAAGAGTCTCTACAACATCACTTTGGTAACCAAATTCTTTTAGTCCCTCAGCAAGCATCTTGTTTAATGTTACTTCATCTTCTATAATAAGAATGCGCATTAATAATTTCCTATATGTAAATATTTTGGCGGAATCATATCATAATTTTAGGTTACTTTAAAGTAAATTTCAATTTTCTTTAAAAATTCTTTAAATTATATTTAAGATTCAGAAATGTAATTATTAGCTACACTAACCTTGCAGTCGGGTAAAATAGATGGTTTCGTAATTTTTATATCAAGTGTTTTTATTGACTTGAATTCTTGCGTTAACTTTAAACTTAGGTTTTGTAAAGCTTCTTCTATGAGTTCAAATTTTTGAAAAATCATTGTATTTTTAACAGTTTTTGAAACATCAGCATAGTTTATAAACTCATTTTGATAATCATACTCTATTGTAATATTTACAATTACATCTTGTAGAGTAACTCTTTCAAAATCTAAAATTCCAATAATACATTGAAATTTAAGATCTTCTATATAGATTGTCATACAACAGCTTTTTCTTCACCTTTAAATAGACGAATGATATTTGGGATATGTTTGTAAAAAATAATAAATGCAATCATAATAATAGGGGCATGTGCTAAATCTGGTTTAAGTATAAAACTAGCTATTACTAAAGCAGATAGACCTGCAAGTGAAGATAAAGATGAGATTTTTATAACTTTTGCACCAACAACCCAAACAATAAGCGCAATCAATGTCTCAATAGGTAACATAAACATAAGAACACCCATACCAGTTGCTACACCTTTTCCACCTTCAAAGTTAAGGTAAATAGAAAAACAGTGCCCAACAACTGCTAAAACAGCAATTCCCCAAAGAGTAGCTTCACTAACTCCATAAAAGTATCCAGCAGTCAAAACAACTATACCTTTTAAAGCATCAAGTGCTAATGTAGCCCCACCCAGTTTTTTTGCTAAAGATGGGTTAGTCTCTTTTACAACACGTAAAACATTTGTAGCGCCTATACTTCCACTCCCACTGGCTTTAACATTTACACCTGCAAATTGCTTAGCTAGTAAAAGACCAAATGGGATAGCACCTATAAGATAAGCAGCTAAAAAAAACTGAACATTTGTGTTAAATAAAAAATCCATTAATTACCTTGAGTTAAATATATTTGACATTTTATCTTTTTAGATATAATAACACGATTAAATAACTAGGATTTTTTTTGCAATTAAGTAATAAAGAGTTAAAAATAAAAATAAATGAATATAAAGAGAAGTTAAGTGTAACTGTTGTTGCGCACTTTTATCAAAGAGATGAAGTATTTGAGATGGCCGATATTACAGGTGATTCTCTTGAACTTGCTATGAAAACAAAGGCTGATGATGCAGAATTTGTTGTGTTTTGTGGTGTTGGTTTTATGGGACAAAGTGTAAAGGTTCTTTCACCTGCTAAGAGAGTAATAATGCCAAAAGTTGCTTGTTGCGCAATGGCATCTATGATTGATGCACTTCAGTTTGATAAATCAGTAAAAGCTTTAAATGATGCAGGAATCGCTACAGAAAATATACTACCTATTACATATATAAACTCTGATGTTGGTGTAAAAGCTAAAGTTGGTGAAATGGGTGGAATGGTTTGTACAAGCTCAAATGCTAAAAAAATCATTACCACTGCTTTACAAGAGGGTAAAAAAATTCTTTTTGTTCCTGATCGTTGTCTTGGTCAAAATATAGCAAACCAGATGGGTTTAAAATCTTCTATTATTGGAGATGGAAGTGATTTAAAAGAGTCAGACATTATATGTTTTGATGGTTTTTGTTCAGTCCACCAACTCTTTAGTGTAGATGATATTAACTTTTATCGTAAAAAATTCCCAGGTATTCTAATAGCTGTTCATCCTGAATGTGACCCTACACTTTGTGATGCTAGTGATTTTGTTGG
>CAZZAZ010000183.1:0-1893 GCA_964652355.1 uncultured Sulfurimonas sp.
GCGATGTTGTGTATAGGATTTATCGCTTTTTCAGGGTAAGCTGCATGACCTTGTTTACCTTTTAAAGTAATATAACCATTAATAGAACCACGACGCCCTACTTTTATAGCATCACCGAACTTATCTTCACAAGTGGGTTCTGCTACAACAACAGCATCAGGAAGCATATCGTTGTTCTCTAAAAACTCTAGTACTTTTACTGTTCCATTTATTGCATCGCCCTCTTCATCTGATGTAAGTAGTAAAGATAGAGTACCTTTAAACGCTTTAGTATCTTTCACAGCTTGGATAAAAGCAGATAGACCACTTTTCATATCTTGTGCACCACGACCATAAATATAGCCATCTTTTTGGGTAGCCTTATAAGGATTAGTATCCCAGTTTTTTCCAGCTGGAACTACGTCTACATGACCAGCAAAACAAAGATGTTCGCCCTCACCAAATTTTTTGTATATGAAAAGATTTTTAACATCTTCAACATCCACACGGACTGCATCAAAGCCTTCAAGATACTCTTCTATAAAATCTAAAAGCCCACCATCGTCAGGTGTCTCACTTTTTGACTCTATAAGTTTTTTAAAAAGTTCTATCGTTTTCATATGTTATTCAGAACCTGGATTATCATAAAAAATGTATGAAGTTGCATAATCACTTATCTCAAAGTAAAGTTTCTTTTCACCCTTATCAACTTTAAGATTTAAGTTCTTATCCAAGTACCCATAACCATATCTATATGTTCTTGAGTTCGTACCTTGAGTTGATTCAGCAGTTGAGAGTTTATCTATATTTATAAATCTTTTTACAAGCTTTTCACCCATATATATGTCTAATACTCCATCTGTACCAGTCCAGTTTTGGATAGAACGACCTAACTTATTTTGTGTCTCTTGTGTACATGCACTAAAAGACAGTGATATTGCTATAGTAAAAAATATTATAGTTTTTTTCATGATTATTACCCTTATTTTAAAAATATATCTAGAATTATATCAAGAAAAAATAAGATATTAATATTGTTGAGGAATCTGTTGAAAAATATTTGCTAGTATAAACAACAAAATAGTTGTTTATACTTTTTTGTAAATTACATTAACCCTCTCATCATTAAATACCAGTACATTGACTTTAACATATATAAGTCAAATGCCCACCATACCCAACGTTCTTCACCTACAGCTAAAGGGAATGATGGTGCTTCTCCATTGTAATCGAACTCAGCCATAATAATTTTTCCGTATCTTGTTTTTAATGGACAAACTGTATAACCATCAAATACTTCAACTGGTTTTTTGTTTTCCATTACAGATAAAAGGTTTTCTACCATAATTGGACCATGATGACGAGCAGACCCACCCGTCTTACCTTTTGGTATACCACAGATATCACCAATCCCAAAAACATTTTTATAGCGACGATGTTGTAAAGTATCTTGGTCAACTTCTAACCAACCTTTACCACTACCTTTTTGCCAAGAAAGTTTAGAGTCAGCAACTGCATCAACCCCAGCCATTGGAGGAACGATATGAATAAAATCATATGACATTTTGACAAGCTCAGTTTTTTTAATCATGTCATATTCTTCTAGGTCTTCGTCATATTCACCTTTTTCTTCATACTTATGTTCAAAAGTAGCTACTTTTCCTTTTACATCAATCTCAATAAGGTTATGCTTAAATTTATTTGTAATATTTCCATAATATGGTTGAACCTCTTCTACAAGTGTTTTATTTACTGAAGCTACACCAAATAATTTACCACCATTTGTTGCAAAAGTAAAGTCAGCACTTAAACCATCTCTCTTTAAAAAGTCATCACTTAGATATAAAATCTTTTGTGGAGCACCACCACATTTAATAGCAGTTGCAGGTTGTGTACAAATCACTTTAGGATTTT
>CAZZAZ010000184.1:0-1670 GCA_964652355.1 uncultured Sulfurimonas sp.
ATTCTAAAATGTCAAAAGATAAAAAGATAATTGCTGTTGGAGATGATGACCAATGTATAAATAATTTTGGAAATGATAAAGCAGATATTACTTATATAAAACAGTTTAAAGATGACTTTGAAGTTCTTCATGAAGAGACAAATGATTTAGTGACAATGGAAGAATCAAATTATTCACAGTATGAGTTATCTACGAACTACAGAAGTAAAAAGAATATAGTAGAGTACTCAAATAGCTATAGCGATATTTTAACCAATAGGTTAAAGTCTAATAAACTATTATCACATTCTGATGAGAATGGAGAAATTCATTTTATTAAATATCAAAACTCCAGTTATATACATAATTTAGTTAGTCAAGTATCAAGTGATAGTTCTGAAACTATAGCGATTTTAGCAAGAAATAATGATGAGGTATTAACAATATATTCTTTATTGTTGGCGAATAATATTAAAGCAAAATATATTACTTCCAAAGATGGCTTTAGTTTAGGTAATTTGATTGAGCTACAAGACTTTTTAGTATTTTGGAAAAATAGTGATTTAGATAAAGCTTTAGATGAATTTGAGCGATTATATTCTAAATCAAAAAATTATAGATTAGCAACTAGTGTAATCAATAGGTTTATAGATGAGTATGAAGAAAGTATAAAGCATAGTCAAAAGCATTTTATGACTGTATTTGAAGAGTATCTAAAAGAGATTACATTTGAAGAGTTTGAGATAAGTAGAGCAGATGTTATTGTCTCTACTATGCATAAAGCAAAAGGGAAAGAGTTTGACTCTGTATACCTATGTATTAAAGAAAATTTTATTACAGATGAATATGATAAAAGACTAATGTATGTTGCTATTACACGGGCAAAAAATAAATTATTTATACATATAAAAAATAACCTGTTAGACTTTTTGACCAGTTATTGTGATAGTGTCACAACATATGATAAGAATGACAAAGAACCAGATAGATTAGTGTTTTTAATGGCACTTGGAGACATAGCCTTATCAAATGAATATAGTGCAGATGGTATTAATCGTTCAAGTCCTATTGCTGGAGATAAGGTTAATATAAAGTTTGCATTTAATGGTTTTGGAATATACAAAAATAACAATCAAATTGTTAGATTGTCTGCGATAGCTAATGATAAACCAGATAGATTAAGTAGTAAAATAGTTCAAAAACAAAATGAAGGTTATATCTTAGAGGATACAGCTGATATTGACAATATAGTTCTTTGGCAAGATAAGAATAGTGGTTTATTTTTTAAGCAAGTTCTTTGTAAAGTTTATATGATTAAAAATTAAATTTATGTAGAGAATAACTATTATATCGTTGTACACCTTCAATAAAAAACCAAGAACAACAGGAGTGTTCAAAATTCTGTGTCAGCCTGATATATTGTTCTATATAGTTATGGTAATCCATTTTCTTTTAAAATTTGTAAAATAATTTTATCATCAATATTTTCTAGTTCATTTTTCGAGTACATGCTCATAAGGTATAAAGTTCCATTAGTATCAATATGGTAGTAAATAATTCTAAAACTGCCACTTTTCCCTGTTGGGGTTGAACTGTTAGCCAACCTGATTTTATAACATCTATTACCTAGTTCTAGCCCTGATTTTGGATTTTCAAATAGTTCTTTTTTTAATGCCTTTAAGTCAGCTGGA
>CAZZAZ010000185.1:0-1580 GCA_964652355.1 uncultured Sulfurimonas sp.
ATGATAATGAAGGGTAAAAAAGGTCTTATAGTTGGACTTGCAAATAATAAATCAATAGCTTACGGGATCGCTAAATCTTGTGCAGAGCAAGGTGCTGAGATGGCATTTACATATTTAAACGATGCACTTAAAAAAAGAGTAGAACCAATAGCTAAAGAGTTTGGAAGTGATAAAGTTTATGAGTTAGATGTTTCAAATGAAGAACATATGGCAGGAATTTCTGAACTAATAGAAAAAGACTTTGGTAAGATTGATTTTCTTGTTCACTCTGTTGCATTTGCTCCAAAAGAAGCTTTAACTGAACCTTTTATGAAAACTACAAAACAAGCTTTTCAAATTGCTATGGATATATCTGTGTTTTCCTTAATAGATTTAACAAACCGTTTAGAGTCAGTGCTAACAGATGATGCATCTATCTTGACTCTTTCGTACCTTGGTGGTCCAAAATATATTGTAAACTACAATGTGATGGGTGTTGCTAAGGCAGCATTAGAATCTACCGTTAGATATATGGCTGTTGACTTGGGCAAAAAAGGTCAAAGAGTAAATGCTATATCTGCTGGACCTATTCGTACTCTTGCCGCTGCTGGTATTGGTGATTTTAAACAGATTCTTAACTGGAATGAAGTAAATGCACCATTAAAGAAAAATGTAACAACTAAACAAGTTGGAGATTCTGCGATGTATTTACTAAGTGATTTAGCATCTGGTGTTACTGGTGAAGTTCACTATGTAGATAGTGGATACAATGTTATGGGTATGGCTGCTGCTGAAACTGATGAGAATGGTAAGACTATACTGTCTTGGGATGCTAAGTAGTACTTAAGTTTATAAGTATTCCGAAATAGTTTCGGAATACTTATTTGATTTATCTTTTTTTAGTACCTATAACAGGCATTGCATTTATTTTTGCAGTATGTGAGTCTTTGTTGTTTGAAATATGAGATTCATTGTAAACTTCTAGCTTATCTACATACTCTTGTAAAGTAAAAGGTCTATCCTCTTCTTGATATTTTGTAGCAACCTCTTTATGGTGTATAACTTCTTCTTTTGTCATTTTTTTTAAAACAACACCACTTTTTACTTCAACTAGTTTTGCGGAACCATCAGTATTTTCAACTATTTTTACAGAAGTATCTGCCGTTGGAATCTTTGAATTAGAAGTAGCTGGTTCCCACTCCGTTTTTAACCAATTATCAAGTAAATTTTGCATAAGTGCTGGTTTTTTATCTTTTTTTCCTGCAACCATGTTTACAGCTTGATTTTGAGATGGATTAGCTCCATCGACTTGAGAACAAGAGTTCATAATTAATGCCATTGGGATTATTAGTAATAATTTTTTCATAATGAATTATACTAAAAATAGTAAACAAAAAGTTACAAAATTGTTACATAATGTCATAAAATGGTCATTTTGTAGTATAGTTTAAAAGAAAATTAATAATAAAAATGACATAATTACACCAACATTAAATTATGTTTAACAAAAGGATAAAAATGAAATTAACAAAATTAAGCTTAATAGCAGCAATGCTAATTGGTTCAAGTGCATTTGCAATTGAAAATACAAAAATCTCTGG
>CAZZAZ010000186.1:0-1570 GCA_964652355.1 uncultured Sulfurimonas sp.
CCTGCTGAAAACTTTGGACGACAATTTTCTTGTTGGAGAGATGGTAACTCTAAATGTGTTAGTAAAAAAGGTAAAAAATATAAAGGTCGTAAGTGTTGTAGCAAAGTTAATAAAAAATATAAACTGATGCAAGCCGATATGCATAACCTTTTTCCAGCAATTGGTGAATTAAATGCTGACAGAAAGAATTTTAGATTTGACTTTGAAATTGCTGTACCTAAACAATATGGACAGTGTGAGTTTAATATACTATTTAAGAAAAAAAGAGCAAGAGTAAGAGAAGAAATTAGAGGTGTTATTGCAAGAGATTATTTATATTTTAATAAAAAATATAAGATGAAACTCTCCAAGCAAGAGATGAAAAAATATAGTGCTTGGAATAAACAATATCCAGCTGATGCTTGGGAAATTGAACGAAATAAACGGATTGCTAAAAAGCAAGGTAATTTAAATGAGTTTATAAAATAAAGGCTTAGTATGAGAATTTTAATACTTGTAATTAGTATACTTTTTAATACAAATATTTATGCATCTGATAAAGAAAAATGTGAGCAACTTTTTAAAAGTGCTATACACAATTTTTATTTGGAAAATACATGTAAATTTAATCAACATGTATCTTCATCATTACGAAAAGAGTTTGGAAACCAAAACTGTACCAGTCTGTTTAGTGATGCTGACATGAAAAACTTAAATAATGAAGTATTAGGTAATAGTTATCAATCAATGAATAAAGTCGGTAAGGATAAGTTCTGTGAAGACAACAAAGCTCAGTATGATGAACTTGGAAGTTTATATAAATGAAGCCATTAGTAAAACTATTTTTAATCTCAACGCTGCTGTTAAACCTATCTGCTAATGATTATGTAGACTCTAATATATCATTTGATAAATCATGGGAGTATCTAAAAAAGACTGCTAAGGATTTAGATACACAAGAAAACAGAGATAAAGCATTAATAATATATGAGTCCTCAAAACAAAAAATAAAAGAACTAACTTCTAATGTATCTTGCTCATTTAATAAATTTAATGTAAAAAAAGCACAGCAGGTAACTTATGAAGTAAGGGTGAAAACTAAAAATGGTATGGCTGGTTCTGGAACAGCAGTAGCACTATCAAGTACCGGTAAACTAATAACTGCCTATCACAACATAGACTCATATAAAAGTATTTTAGTAATAGATAGTGAATCAAATGAATATAATGCAACAGTTGGTCATATATCCATAAAAAATGATTTGGCATATCTTTACATAGATACTAAGAATAAACCATTTGTGAGCCTTGCTAAGAATATAGAACTTGGAGATGATGTATATGTACTTAGTTATGATAATTTATTATTAAAAGGGATTATCTCAAAAAATAATTCTACTAATGTTATATTAAATGTTGAAGCTCAAAAAGGTACATCTGGTGGAGGAGTATTTAACAGCAACAATGAACTTGTAGCAATACTCCTACAAAAAGATTACTTAGATAAAACATCTTATGCAGTTAAACCAAATACCTTTAAAGATATAACACAAGAATTTGTATATAAAAAAGAACTACTTAACTTAGATAG